>CABSAH010000128.1 GCA_902475645.1 uncultured Christensenellaceae bacterium
CGCCTATCATGGCAAAGGTGCCCTTTGCGCCGCCTATGGGGTCGTAAAGTATCATGCCGCCCTCATCAAAAACCGCTTCAAAATGTATATGCCTTTCGGTAAACGCCTGCACTATTGAAAGCGCGCCCTCGCCGGTTGTTTCCTCAGTGCAGGTGGATACAAAATAAATGTCCCGCGTCGGCGTAAAGCCATCGCTTATCAGCTCCTCCGCCGCCTGCATCATTGCCCACAGGCCGCCCTTTGTATCCAGCGTGCCGCGCCCCCAAACCTTGCCGTCGGCAATCGTTCCGGAAAACGGGGGATATAGCCAATCAGCGCCATCCGCCTCAACCACATCGTGGTGGTTCATAAACATTACAGGCTGCTTGTCCTTAGCGTTACTGCCCTGCCAGCGGAGCATAAGGCTTCCGTTGAAATCCTCGGCTTCACATGCGCCGAACAGGAGCGGGAAACACTCTTTTAGCACAGCATGAAACGCATGAAATTTTTCCGGCCCCGAATGATTGGAAGCCGATACGGTTTCTTTTTGAATGAGCTTTGATAGAGTTTCTCCGTAATTCTTTGCTTTTTCTTCCATATTTATCCCTGCCTGAAATATATAAAAACGGGACTTTCTAAGACTTAATCCCATTTTATTGAGTTGATTTATTATACCTTTTGCGGGCGTATAAAGCAATAATGAACCCATTTTGGTATCCGTATCCGCTTGCGTTTTGGCTATTGACAAATGCTGACATTGTATGATATCATATCAAAAATTTGCGCGAAAGGGGCGATGAAAAATGGGTATAATCCTAAAGGGAATACAGATATACCATAGCGGTGTTTTGGCCCGCGGGGATTTTGCATTGCCGTTTGGGAATACTTCCCCCGACAATGCAGTCAATACCGTTGACGCTTCGGATTTTGTGTTATTGCCCGGCTTTGCTGATGTTCATGTGCATCTGCGTGAGCCGGGTTTTTCTTATAAGGAGACAATCGCATCGGGCACGCGCGCGGCGGCGCACGGCGGATATACTGCCGTATGCGCCATGCCCAATCTAAACCCCGTGCCGGATAGCCTTGCCGCATTGCAGCAGGAGCTTGCCGTAATCGGGCGGGACGCCGTGGTACGCGTGCTGCCATACGGCGCTATTACAATGGGCGAAAAGGGCGATGCTTTGGCGGACATGGCGGCTATGGCTCCCTATGCAGTCGCCTTTTCGGACGATGGCAGGGGCGTGCAGAGCGAAGCTATGATGCGCAGCGCCATGCGGGAGGCCATGCGTCTCGGCAAGCTCATCGCCGCCCATTGCGAGGATAATGCGCTGCTCAATGGCGGCTATATTCACGCCGGCGTTTACGCCCGTGCGCATGGACATAGGGGCATTTGCTCCGAAAGCGAATGGGGACAACTAAAGCGCGATTTGGCGCTTGCACGGGAAACCGGCTGCGGCTATCACGCCTGCCACATATCAACAAAGGAAAGCGTAGCTCTGCTGCGCCGTGCCAAGGCGGAGGGTATGGACGTGACATGCGAAACCGCGCCGCATTATCTGCTGCTTGATGATTCACAGCTATGCGAGGATGGCCGCTTTAAGATGAACCCGCCGCTTAGGGATAAAGCGGATAGGGAAGCGCTGTTGGAGGGGCTTGCGGACGGGACGATAGACATGATAGCCACCGACCACGCGCCCCACGGCACAGGGGAAAAGAACCGCGGGCTTGAGAAAAGCGCAATGGGCATAGTGGGGCTTGAAACCGCATTCCCTCTGCTTTATACTTATCTTGTGAAAACGAATATAATATCATTTTCGCGGCTGATAGAGCTGCTGCACCATGCACCCTGCCGCCGCTTCGGTATCCCGTGGGGCGGCATGGACGGACAAAGCGCCGATTATACGATATTCAACCTGAATAGCACCTATTCGATCGATCACGACTCGTTTCTTTCAATGGGCCGCGCTACGCCTTTTTCGGGTTGGCAGGTTCAGGGGCGCTGCGTATTGACGGTTGCGGGCGGAAAGGTGGCGTGGAGCGACGGTACGCTCCTGCCGCATACGGAGGGCTGATTATGAAACAGACGGAACTGACAATTATAGAAAACCTGCCGCTGTGTGCGGACGTTTACCGCATGGTGCTGGCTGGGGACACCTCTGCCGTTACCGCACCGGGGCAGTTTGTGAATTTGAAGCTGGACGGATTCTTTCTACGCCGCCCAATATCCGTGTGCGATTGGGACGCGGGGAGGCTGAGCATTATTTATAAGGTGGTAGGGCGGGGCACCGCCGCCATGGCAAGGCTGCGCCCCGGCGCCGTGCTGGATACGCTCACCGGCCTTGGCAACGGCTATGACCTTTCACTAAGCGGCAACCACCCCTTGCTGGTAGGCGGTGGTGTGGGAGTACCGCCTTTGTACGGCCTTGCAAAGCGGCTTATCGCACAAGGCAAACGGGTTACGGCGGTGCTTGGGTTTGAACGTGCGGACAATGTATTGCTTGCCGAGGATTTTCGCGCGCTTGGCGCTTCCGTGATACTTACAACCGCCGACGGCAGCGTTGGCATACGCGGCTTCGTTACCAACGGCATGGCTGAAGCAGGGGAGTATACTTATCTTTATACATGCGGGCCGGAGCCTATGCTGCGGGCGGTTTACGACGCCTGCCGCACATCAGGGCAATTCAGCTTTGAAGAACGCATGGGCTGCGGCTTCGGCGCGTGCATGGGCTGCACCTGCCGCACCAAATACGGCAATAAGCGCATCTGCAAGGATGGGCCTGTGCTGCAAAAGGAGGAGATAGTATGGTAAATACAAGGGTGACATTATGCGGCATAGAGCTGGACAACCCCATAATCCCCGCCAGCGGCACGTTTGGCTACGGCTATGAGTTTGCGGAGCTTTACGATATAAATATGCTCGGCACGTTTTCGTTCAAGGGAACAACGCGCGAGGCGCGCTTTGGCAATCCAACGCCGCGCATAGCGGAATATGCGGGCGGGCTGCTCAATTCCGTAGGGCTGCAAAACCCGGGTGTGGATGCGGTTATAGCTGAAGAGCTGCCTAAGCTCGGTCGGGTTTTTCATAAGAGCGTTATGGCCAACGTAAGCGGCTTTTCCGTGGCGGAATACGCCGAGGTATGCGAAAGACTGGACGCACAGGAGCAGGTTGGCTGGCTGGAGGTAAATATATCCTGCCCAAATGTCCATGGCGGAGGGGCGGCCTTTGGCGCAGAGCCCGAATCCGCCGCGCAGGTAACGCGGGCTGTCAAGGCCGTTACAAAAAAGCCCGTTATAATGAAGCTGTCCCCCGCGGCAGCCGATATTGCAGCCGTGGCGCGTGCATGTGAGGATGCGGGTGCGGACGGCATAAGCCTTATTAACACTCTGCCCGGTATGCGCATTGACCTTAAACGCCGCGCCCCGCTGCTTGCTAACGGCACGGGCGGCATGTCCGGCCCCGGCATTTTCCCGCTGGCCGTGCGCATGGTCTATCAGGTCTATGAAGCCGTAAGCATACCGATTGTCGGCATGGGCGGTGTCTGCTATGCGGAGGATGTGCTGGAGCTGATGCTGGCGGGCGCAACGGCCGTGGGCGTCGGCGCGGCTAATCTTACGGAGCCTATGACCTGCAAGCATATAATCGAAAACATGCCTGCCGCTATGGAGCAGTACGGCATAAAGAATATAACCGATATTATAGGAGGAGCACATCATGGGTAAGGATGTTATAATCGCGCTGGACTTTGACGGGCGCGATAAAACGCTGGCGTTTCTGGACTTGTTCACGGAGGAAAAGCCATTCGTTAAAATAGGCATGGAGCTTTTCTATGCCGAAGGCCCCGCCATAGTGCGGGAGGTGCGCGCACGCGGGCATAAGATATTTTTAGATCTTAAGCTGCACGATATCCCCAATACCGTAAAAAAGGCTATGGCGGCTCTGTCGGCGCTTGACGTGGATATAGTCAATCTCCATGCCGCCGGTACAGAGGCCATGATGACCGCCGCGCTTGAAGGATTGACCCGCCCCGACGGTACGCGCCCATTGCTGATAGCCGTCACGCAGCTTACATCCACCGACCAGGCGCGCATGGAAAAGGAGCTTTGGATAGAAAAACCTATGGAGGACGTTGTGCTGCATTATGCTGAAAATGCGGCCCGCGCGGGCTTGGACGGAGTGGTTTGCTCCCCGCTAGAGGCGGAGCGCATACATAAGCATTGCGGCGCCGGATTCCTGACCGTTACCCCGGGCGTTCGCTTTGCGGGAGGCGACGCGGGCGATCAAAAGCGCGTTGCAACGCCTGCATTAGCCAAGGCCATAGGCTCGGATTACATTGTGGTCGGAAGGCCGATTACCCAGGCTGAGAATCCCGTAGCAGCATACCGCCGATGCGCGGCGGAATTTATCGGATAAGGAGGATGCATAATATGGAATCAATCACCAAAGAACGCATTGCCCGCGGCCTGCTCTCCATCGGCGCGGTGTTTCTGCGCCCGCAGGAGCCGTTTGTTTGGGCAAGCGGCATCAAAAGCCCCATCTATTGCGACAATCGTCTAATACTCACCGCACCGAATGTGCGGGACGATGTTGAGCGCACCATTGCCGAAACGGTGCAAAGAGAGTATCCGCAGGCGGAGGCGCTTATGGGTACAGCCACAGCCGGCATAGCTCATGCCGCCATAGCCGCCCATATGCTTGGATTACCAATGGGCTATGTACGCTCGGGCAGTAAGGACCACGGGCGCAAGAACCAAATTGAAGGCAAAACCGTGCAGGGCGAAAAGGTGGTTGTAATTGAGGACCTTATCTCCACCGGAGGCAGCGTGCTGGACGCGGTAGATGCATTGCGCGATGCAGGTGCGGAGGTGCTGGGCATAGTTAGCATATTTACATACGGTATGCAGAAGGGGCTTGACAGACTGGCGGCGGCCAACGTCCGCAACGTAAGCCTGACGGATTTGGACACCGTTGTCCGCGTGGGAGCGGAGG
>CABSAH010000129.1 GCA_902475645.1 uncultured Christensenellaceae bacterium
AAGGAGGCGGAGATGCTGGAGCTGTACGGCATAGGCGTGAACCTTACCTGCTTTGGCAGCATAATACCGGACGAGGCCAACCTTGGCGGGCTTGTTGAAACGGCAGAGTGGCTCAGGCGTGAAACGGGGCTTGGCATACCGTTTGTATCCGGCGGCAATTCAAGCAGCCTAATAATGCTTAAAGAGGGCCGCCTGCCCAAGGGGATAACCAACCTTAGGATAGGCGAAGGGTATCTGCTGGGCAACGAAACCGCAACGGGCAGCCTTATGGAGGGGCTTTACGGCGATGCGTTCACGCTGGAGGCAAGCATTGCGGAGCTGAAGCGCAAGCCCTCAAAGCCCATAGGCCAAAGCGGAATGAACGCATTTGGCGAAAGCGTTGAATTTGCGGACAGGGGCGAAATGCTGCGCGCAATACTTGCCATAGGCCGACAGGATACGGACATAGGCGGCCTGACCCCGCTTGACGAGGGGGCGGAGATACTGGGCGCAAGCTCGGATCACCTTATTGTGAACCTTACGGAAGCAAAGGGCAGCTTTGCCGTGGGCGATGTGCTGCGCTTCGGCGTAAGCTACGGCGCGCTGCTGAATGTATATTCGGGTGTATATGTAGACAAAGTATACATTCCTTGATATAATCAAATCAAACAAAAAAGGAGAAAGAGTATGCCTGTAAATCTTAAAGGACGTTCGTTTTTGACACTGAAGGACTTTTCAAGCGAGGAGATAAGATATCTTCTTGACTTGGCACACGATCTAAAGGCCAAGAAGCGCGCCGGAATAAAGGGCAACCTGCTTGAAGGGCGCAACATAGTGCTGCTGTTTGAAAAAACCTCCACCCGCACGCGCTGCGCGTTTGAGGTTGCCGCGTATGACGAGGGCGCAAGCTGCACTTTCCTTTCCAACAGCCAGATGGGCAAAAAGGAATCGCTTGAGGACACGGCAAAGGTGCTTGGCCGCTTCTATGACGGCATTGAGTTCCGCGGCTTTAAGCAGAGCGATGTTGAAATGCTTGCCAAATACAGCGGCGTTCCCGTATGGAACGGCCTTACCGACCTTTATCACCCCACGCAGATATTGGCCGACCTTTTGACAATAGAGGAGCATGTGCATAAGCCGCTGAACAAGGTTAAGTTCGTATACGCGGGCGATGCGCGCAACAACATGGGCAATTCGCTCATGATAGGCGCGGCAAAGATGGGCATGGACTTCGTGGGTCTTGCGCCCAAGGAGCTTTTCCCGAGCAAGGAGCTTGTGGACGAAATGAGAGAGGTTGCAAAGACCACGGGCGCTACCATAACGCTTACCGAAAACGTGGACGATGTGAAGGGCGCAGACGTTATATATACCGACGTTTGGGTATCCATGGGCGAGGAGGATCAGTTTGCGGAGCGCATAAAGCTGCTTGAGCCCTACCGCGTGAATGCCGAGATGATGGCCAAAACCGGCAATCCGGACTGCATATTCCTGCATTGCCTGCCCAGCTTCCATGACCTTGAAACCGTTGTCGGCCGCGACATACACGAAAAGTTCGGCCTTAGCGAAATGGAAGTAAGCGACGAGGTGTTCCGTTCCTCCGCCTCCAAGGTGTTCGACGAAGCGGAAAACCGTATGCACACCATAAAGGCTGTAATGGTTGCCACGATAGGCAGGCAGTAATGCCCTGTTAACACAAGAACAAATCTTGCTAAAAAAGAGCCGGAGTATTCCGGCTCTTTTGCGTGGGGGGGGCAGCCCCTCACTTATTTTTCATACGTCTTTTTCACTATCTCCGTCAGCAGCTCGCACATTTTTTCAAGGCTTTGTATGCTTATGAACTCCGTTACGCCGTGGAAGTTATAGCCGCCGGTGCAGAGGTTGGGGCAGGGCAGACCCATGTAGGATAGGCGCGCGCCGTCCGTGCCGCCGCGTATGGGCACAATTTCGGGCACTATGTCAAGCGCCTCCATTGCGGCCTTTGCGGTGTCTATCAGGTGCATATGCGGCAGTATCTTTTCCTTCATGTTATAGTAGCCGTCCTTCAGCGTAAGCTCCAGCGTGCCTTCGCCGTAGCGCGCGTTTATAAAGTCCGCCGCGCGGCGCATAAGCTCCTTGCGCGCTTCAAACTTAGCCATGTCGTGGTCGCGTATTATGTAGCCCGCCACGGTTTGCTCCACGCTGCCCTCTATGCCGCCAAGGTGGAAAAAGCCCTCGTAGCCCTCCGTATGCTCAGGCCGCTCAAACGCGGGCAGCAGCGCGTTGAATTCCTCAAAAACATGTATGGAATTGACCATTTTGTCCTTCGCTCCGCCCGGGTGTATGTTCTGGCCGTGAACCACCACCTTCGCGCTTGCCGCGTTGAAGTTTTCGTATTCTATTTCGCCTATCGCACCGCCGTCAACGGTATATGCAAAGTCCGCGCCAAAGCCCTCCACGTCAAACAGCGTTGCGCCGTTGCCTACCTCCTCATCGGGCGTAAAGCCTATCGCTATCCTGCCGTGGCGTATTGACTTATCCTTTATAAGCGTTTCCGCCATTGTCATTATCTCCGCAACGCCCGCCTTATCGTCCGCGCCGAGTACGGTCGTGCCGTCGGTAACTATCAGGTCCTGCCCCTTCAGCTCCTTCATATAGGGGAAAACCGCCGTGTCTATTGTTACGGAATCGTTCAGTCTTATGCTTTCGCCGTCGTAGCTTTCAACTATGCGGGGGCTTACGCCCTGTTCGCCCGTCCATTCAACCGTGTCCATATGCGCAATGAAGCCGAGCGTGGGCAGGCTTGCATCCGTTGCGGGTATGAAGCCGTATACATAGCAATGCTCGTCCAGCCTAACGTCCTCAAGCCCCATTTCCCGCATTTCCGCTTCTATAATGCGGGCAAGGTCAAATTGCTTAGCGGTGCTTGGGATGCTCTCCACATCCTCCGCCGAGCGGGTGTCCGCCCGAACATAGCGCAAGAAGCGTTCGGCCACATTTGAAAGTTTCTTATCCATAATTATACCTCCAAGCTAAATTTTAGTAAGACTACAACAATTATTTATGCCTGTTGCACATTTTAACACAATAAGTTATAATCTTAAAGTACCAAATGGGGCTAAAAATATATTATTTGCCCAAAATAATTGTTTGACGAATGAACTGACGCCGATTTTTGCGAAATACGCCTGAAAGGGGACGCTATGAACCACATTGCCGGAGTACGATGCACCGTTTGCGGGAGTATTATGCCGTATCGGGAGCAGATGACCTGCCCCCATTGCGGAGAAAAGGGCATACTGGATATTCTGTTTGACTACGATTATATAAAAAAGAGCTTTACCAAAAAAAGTCTTGCCGATAATCACGATAATTCAATGTTCCGTTACGCGCCGCTTATGCCGGTGCAGCCGCGGGACTTTTCACGTTTCCTGCGCGTGGGCTGGACGCCGCTTTATACTTCAAACAGGCTTGGCGCTGAGCTTGGCATAAGGGCGCTGTATATAAAGGACGACGGGCTTAACCCCACGGCATCCCTGAAGGACAGGGCAAGCGCGGTTGCCGTTGCAAAGGCGCTTGAATTGGGCTACGACACAATAGCCTGCTCCTCCACCGGCAACGCCGCAAGCTCACTTGCGGGCAACGCGGCGCGCATGGGCGTTAAGACTGTCATATTCGTGCCGGAGCGCGCGCCGGAGGGTAAGGTTGCGCAGCTTATGATATTCGGCGCAAAGGTTATAAGCGTGCAGGGCAATTACCGCGAAACGTTTGAGCTTTCCCGCGCGGCAATAGATAAATACGGCTATTATAATAGAAACGCGGGCATAAACCCCACCCTTACGGAGGGCAAAAAGACCGTTGCGCTTGAAATTGCGGAGCAGCTCAACTGGTGCGTTACCGATTGGGTCGCCGTTTCCGTGGGCGACGGCTGCACCATAGGCGGCGTATACAACGGCTTCCGCGATTTGTACGAATTGGGCTTTATTGAGCGCATACCCAAAATATTGGGCGTGCAGTCCACGGGCTGCTGCCCGTTTGTGGATGCGGCGCGCGAAAACCGCGGCCTTATACCGGCGGAGGAAAATACGCTTGCCGATTCAATAGCCGTGGGCGTGCCGCGCAACCCCAAAAAGGCTCTGCGCGCGGTAAGCGCATCAAACGGCGCATGGATAGCCGTAAGCGATGAGGATATACTGGCCGCGATGGGCATACTCGGCCGCAGCGAAGGCGTGTTCGGCGAGCCTGCGGGCGTTACGGCAACCGCCGGCGTTATGCAGGCCGTGCGGCAGGGCATTATAAAGCCCGATGAAACCGTTACGGCAATAAGCACGGGCAGCGGATTGAAGGACGTTAAGAACGCGCTGCGCGCCGCGGGCAGGCCGCATAAGTGCGCGCCGAGCATTGAAGCGCTGGAAAAGTCCGGCATAATATAAGTCTTGCCCCGTTTGCGCCCGGCAGACCGAAAATGCCGCGGCGCGGCGGTAAGCATAAAATTACCCCAAAAAAACAAACAGGAGGAAACAACAATGAAAAAGCTGATTGCAGTCGCTCTCGTACTGGTGCTTGCCCTTAGCATGGCGGCGTGCGCGAGCGAAACGAACAAGGACGGCAAGGACGTAAAGATAGGCGTTATACTCATTCACGACGAGAATACCGGCTATGACGAGGCCCATATCAACGGCATAAACAAGGCCCTTGAAAATTGCGGCATACCAAGCGACACGGACCATATTATATGGAAATACAACGTGACCGAGGACGAGAAGTGCCACGATGCGGCTACCGAGCTTGTTGAAGCCGGCTGCACCCACATCTTCTCCGATAGCTACGGCCATCAGGCCTATATGCAGCAGGCCGCTACCGAAAACCCGGACGTGGTGTTCGCATCCATGACCGGCGATACCGCGGCCCTGAGCGGACTGAAGAACTTCAAGAACGCTTTCTGCAACACCTATGAATCCCGCTATGTTTCCGGCGTTGTTGCCGGCATGAAGC
>CABSAH010000130.1 GCA_902475645.1 uncultured Christensenellaceae bacterium
ACCGCCTTGCGCGGCAGGGCTTGCTTGCGCCGGAGGGCAGCGAGGAACGCGAGGAGGGGCGCGACTATCTTTGGTATCTTTGGTGCGGCAGGAATTCGCCCGTGTTCGGACGCGACCATATTGCAACGTTTGAGCGCGCGCTGATTGAGGATAAGGCGACATGGAAGGAGCCGAAGAACCATTATTACAGCTATACCGACGATGAGGAATTCTGCCGCGGGATACTGCATTCGTTCGGCTGCGATAAGCCGTGGAGCCGCATTGTGAACGGCCATGTTCCCGTAAAGGCCAAGGAGGGCGAAAGCCCGCTTAAAGGCCACGGCAGGCTGGTTGTTATAGACGGCGGCTTCTGCCGCGCATATCAAAGCCAAACGGGTATTGCGGGCTATACCATGTTCTTCAATTCGCTCGGTATGCGGCTTGCCGCGCACGAACCGTTCACAAGCATTGAGGACGCGGTTAAAAACGGGCGCGACATTACAAGCCACACGTTCAACGTGGATGAGCTTCCCCACCGCGTTATGGTTGCCGATATTGATACGGGCGAGGATATACAGTCCCGCATAGACGACCTTATGAAGCTGCTTGAAGCATTCAGGGACGGCACAATAAAAATTGACCCCGCCAAGGCAAAGCAAAGATAGGCGTTATGCGGCAAAACAGGGGCTATATTATAATAAACGGCTTTTTGAGGGAGGAGAAGTTCTCCTCCCTTTATTCCGCGCTGAAGCAAAGCGCGGATAAGACGGGCCTTGTGCTGGAGCTTAAAACGAACATAGAGCTTATGTGCGATATTGCGTGCGGCAAAACCGTTGCGAATGAGACGCTGCCGTCCTTTGCCATATTTTGGGATAAGGACGTGCGCCTTGCAAAAACGCTTGAAGCGGCGGGCATGAAGCTTTTCAACAGTGCGGACGCGATAGAGCTTTGCGATGATAAATCGCTTACGCACATTGCGCTCATGAACCGCGTGCCGCAGCCCAAAACCGTGCTTATTCCGCTTACGTTTCCGCGCATTGGGTACACAAGCTTCACATTCCTTGAAAAAATAGCCGAATATCTGGGCTTCCCGTTCGTTATAAAGCAATGCTTCGGCTCCTTCGGCGCGGGCGTATACCTTGCGCGGGATATGGAGGAAGCCCATGCCGCGCTTATGAAAACCGCGGGCGGCGCGGCGATAGCGCAGCAATACATAGCGTCAAGCTTTGCGCGGGACATTCGGGCATATGTTGTGGGCGACAGTGTGGTTGCGGCCATGCTGAGGCACAACGAATCCGGCGATTTCCGCGCAAACGTTGCGCAGGGCGGCCAAGCCGAGGCATATGCGCTGAACGAAGCGCAGGCGGCGCTTGCCGTGAAAACCGCGCGGCTGCTCGGCTGCACGTTTGCGGGGGTGGACCTGCTGTTTGGCGAAAACGGTGAAATGACGGTCTGCGAGGTAAACTCAAACGCGCACTTTGCGGGCATAAGCGCCGCAACGGGCGTTAACATTGCGGATAAAATAATGCAAGCCGTTGCGCAAAGAATATAGCGGAGAGAATATAAAACAGCAAATCCTCCGTTTGCGGAGGATTTTGTTTATTTGCTAAGCTTGAAGCTGCTTATTTTCCAATGGCCTTTTTAATGCCGAAGAATACCGATGCGGAAACGATAATGCCCATTGAGTTCAATATAATATCATTTGTGTCAAACGCCCTGCCGAAAACGGGCTGAAGCACCTCAATAGCCGCAACCGTTATAATCCCCGCAATAACGGTTTGCTTCCATGAAGGTTCTTTTTGAGACAGCGGATAAAGTATGCCGAAGGGCAGGAACATCAAAAAGTTGCCTATCGTTTCCCCGTTTAGGTTATTGAAAAAGTCCGGAACGATGTTAAAGCTGCCGCTGAACCAATATATGGTGATGCCGGAATACCTGTGATAAAACAGACCGTACCAGAATATGCGCATCAAATCCAATCCTATAACAAGGCATATAAGCCCCGTTATGTAGCAAACGAAGGCGCAGGAGAATATTTTCCTGCCAATAGGGGTTTCCCTGTCCTGTCTGAATTTGATAAGGCCATATATTGCGCCCGCTATCAGCGCAAAGGGCAATGCTTCCAAAAATAGCCGATGTAGGTATCAAAAAAGAAATATTGAAAATTCATGTTGTCGGGAAAATACATAACGCGCTCCTTGTTAACTGATGGTAAACCAAGTATAGCAACAAATTATGAACAAATCTACCGTTTGCATAGTAAAAGCCCGGGCGTTTCCACCCGGGCGTCAATGCTTGCGCTTAGGTTTTGACTACACAAGGCTTTTGCCGGTCATTTCACTTGGCTGCGGAAGCCCCATAAGCTTTAGCATTGTAGGCGCAACGTCCGAAAGCCTGCCGCCGCCATGAAGCGCCGCATCTCTGCGTTCGGGGTCTATGAGTATAAGCGGCACGGGGCTTGTGGTATGCGCTGTAAAGGGCGTGCCGTCATCCTCCGCCATCAGCTCGCAGTTGCCGTGATCCGCCGTAAGTATGGCGCGGCCGCCGTTTTTAAGTATTGCGTCTATCACGCGCGCGGCGCATTCGTCAACGGTGTGCACCGCCTTTACAGCCGCCTCCATAACGCCCGTATGCCCAACCATGTCCGGATTTGCAAAGTTGAGTATCATCATATCGTACTTGCCGCTGTTTATGCGCCTTATGGCTTCCTCCGTAACCTCATATGCGCTCATTTCGGGCTTAAGGTCGTATGTGGCAACCTTGGGGGAGGGTATAAGCGCCCTATCCTCGCCCGCGTTGGGGGCTTCAACGCCGCCGTTGAAGAAGAACGTTACATGCGCGTATTTTTCCGTTTCCGCTATTCTAAGCTGCGTAAGGCCGCAGGCGGAAACGTATTCGCCAAGCGTATTTGAAAGCGCCTCGGGCTTAAACGCCACCATGAGCTTATCCTCAAACGCCTTATCGTATTGCGTCATGGAAACATAGGTAAGCGGGAAGCAGCCGCCGCGCCTTTCAAAGCCCGTGAAATCCTCAAATAGATATGCGCGGGTAATCTCGCGCGCCCTGTCCGGACGGAAATTGAAGAAAATTATGCTGTCGTTCGCTTCAACCTTGGCAACGGGCGCGCCGTTTTCGGTTATTACAACCGGCACAACAAATTCATCCGTAACGCCAGCATCGTATGAAGCCTGCATTGCCTCAGCGGGGTCGGCCGCATATACGCCTTCGCCGTATGTCATTGCGGCATACGCCTTTTCCACGCGCTCAAAGCGGTTGTCCCTATCCATGGCATAGTAGCGGCCCATTACCGTGGCTATTTTGCCGCAGCCAAGCTCGTTGAGCTTTGCCTGAAGCTGCTCTATATACCCCTTGCCGCTTTCGGGCGGCACGTCGCGCCCATCCATAAAGCAATGCACATATACCCTTTCAAGACCCTTTTGCTTTGCAAGCCTTATCAGGGCATAAAGGTGGTTAAGGTGGCTATGCACGCCGCCATCGGAGCACAGGCCGAAAAGGTGCAGCCTTGTGCCGCGCCTTTTACATTCGTCCATTGCCGCATTAAAGGCGGGATTTTCAAAAAAGTCACCATCGTCTATGGACTTGGTTATGCGCGTAAGCTCCTGATAAACTATTCTGCCCGCGCCAAGGTTAAGGTGGCCAACCTCGCTGTTGCCCATCTGCCCCTGCGGAAGCCCCACGGCAAGGCCGCTTGCGGCAATTTCCGTATGCGGGTATTCGTTCCAAAGCCTTGTTATGTTCTTTACGCCGTCCGCCCTTATGGCGTTGTATTTGCTTTCCTCCCTTATGCCGAAGCCGTCAAGGATTATAAGCGCAGTCATCTTCTTCATAGCCGTATTGTTCCTTTTATTTATCGTAATGCACTATGGCTGCAAAATCGTGCGCCTTTAAGCTTGCCCCGCCTATAAGGCCGCCGTCTATTTCGTCCATTGCCATAAGCTCCCTTGCGTTCTGCGGCTTCATGCTGCCGCCGTACTGTATGCGCAGCTTATCCGCCGCCGCGCCGAACATGCGGCGCACCTCGCCGCGTATAACGGCTATTGTGTCGTTTGCCTGCCCGCTCGTTGCGGTGCGGCCCGTGCCTATTGCCCATATCGGCTCATATGCAAGCACTATGCGCTCCATATCCGCCGCGCTCATGCCGCAAAGCGCCCTGCTTACCTGCATGGCTACTATTTCGCCCGTGCTGCCGTTTTCGCGCTGCTCCAGCGTTTCGCCAACGCAAATTATGGGCGTAATTCCCGCCGCAAGCGAGGCATGTGCGCGGAGGTTTACGGTTTCATCCGTTTCGCCGAAATATTGCCTGCGCTCGCTGTGGCCCACTATAACGTATTCAACGCCAAGCTCCTTCAGCATTGCCGCGCTTACCTCGCCCGTGTAAGCGCCGCTTTTTTCCCAATGCACGTTCTGCGCGCCAAGGCGAATCTCGCTCCCCTCAAGCGCGTCCCTTGCCGCGGCAAGGCAGCATGCGGGCGGGCAAACCACAACGTCGCACGCTTCGTTGGCTATCAGCGGCTTAATTTCGCCTATAAGCCTTGCCGTTTCGGAAGGCGTCATGTTCATTTTCCAGTTTCCGGCTATTATCGGTTTTCTCATTGTATAAGCTCCCTTTTTTATACGGCTTATTTATCGTTCAGCGCGGCAACACCCGGCAGCACCTTGCCTTCAAGGAATTCAAGGCTTGCGCCGCCGCCCGTGGAAATGTGGGTCATCCTGTCGGCATAGCCCAGCTTCTTTACGGCGCTTGCGCTGTCCCCGCCGCCTATTATGGTTGTGCCGCCGCATTCCGCGCACGCCTTGGCAACGGCCTCGGTGCCCTTTGCAAACGCGGGGAATTCAAATACGCCCATGGGCCCGTTCCATATAACGGTCTTTGCGTTCTTTATTTCGGCGGCGAACAGCTCGCGCGTTTTTTCGCCTATGTCAAGCCCCTGCCAGCC
>CABSAH010000131.1 GCA_902475645.1 uncultured Christensenellaceae bacterium
CCATATAACAGTAACGGCAAAAGGCAGAAGGGTAACAGCTTCTGCCTTTTGTTTTTTGGTGTGCATGATATATTTGGGCTGCTTTGCTTGAAAGCCCGATTTTATATTTTCCATGTCGTTTCCACCGTATCGATATCCCACTGTATCACTTCGTAACCAAGCGAGCGCATTGTGGTTATAACGGTGTCGTTATATTCGCCGAACGGCGCGCGGAAAACCCTGCTCCGTTTTCCGGTCAGCTTTTCTATCCTGTCGTCATATTCAACCGTTTCCTTGCGCATCTGCTCCTTCGATATGCTGTTCATATGCGGGTGCGTTGCGGAATGGTTGCCTATTTCGTGCCCCCTTTCGGCTATCATCTTCACATCGTCGGGGTATTTATCCGTCCAGTATCCGCAAAGGAAAAACGTGGCCTTAACGCCGTATTCGTCAAATGTATCCAGTATAAACCGCGTCTTGTCATCCTCCCATGCCGCGTCAACGGTTATGGCTATCTTCATATCGCTCCGCTCAACGCTGTAAACCGGCAATTCCTTCTTTTTTCCCGCAAGAACCTCAAGCTCGTATTCCTCTAACTGCACCATGGCGGATGTTGGCGATACAGGCCCGTCTGTAAACGACAGCGCGAGTATCACCGCCGCGGCAATGGCGAATATTACGGCAGCGGCAATTATAAGCATCTTTTTAGTAATTACAAATATCTTCATATTGCACCCTCCAAAACAACTTTTATGCATATGCTTATGCGGTATATGCTCGGGTTTTGCCTAACTTACGCCCGCTTTTAAGAAAGACTTTGCCTCATATGGCCATATATGATAGAATGGCCTTGGCACATGAGGGAGGCTTTTACTTTGGATACTATTATAGGCACGGTAAAAAGCATAATATACAGAAACGCCGAAAACGGATACAGCGTCATTGAAATAAATGATGATAACGGCGATGAGCGCACGGTGGTAGGGCCGCTGCCGCTTATAACCGTTGGCGAGCGTGCGGAGTTTACGGGCGAATGGGTGGAGCATCCCGCATACGGTCCCCAGCTGAAAGCAAGGGAAAGCAAAACCCTTGCCCCGGCAACGCTAAACGCGCTTATAAGCTATCTCGGCAGTGGGCTTATAAAAGGCGTAGGGGAGGCCACGGCGCGCGACATTGTTGCAACATTCGGCATGGATACGCTGAGCGTGCTTGAAAACGAACCCGAGCGATTGCGCGAAGTACCCGGAATAGGCCGCCTCAGGGCAGGCAGAATCGGGGAATCATTCGCCATGCAAAAGGGGATGCGCGATGTTATGCTCTCGCTTCAGGAATTCGGCATAACCGTTGCGCAAAGCATGAAGCTTTATAATACATATGGCGCATTGTGCATAGCAAAGCTAAGGGAAAACCCATACCGGCTGATAGACGATATTGAAGGCATAGGCTTTCTTACGGCCGATAAGCTGGCAGTAAAAGCGGGCTTTGCGCCGGATTCGCCGTTCCGCATAAAAGCGGGATTGAAATATACGCTGCAATGGGCGCGGCAGGAGGGGCATACATTCCTTCCGCGTGAAAAGCTTTTAAGCGTTGCGTGTCAGCTTTTGCATGCGGATACGCTGCCCGCAGAGGAAATGCTTGATGAGCTTATTATTTCGGGAGATGTGCTTTATAAGCTGATAGATAATTCGGACGCCGTGTTCCTGCCGGGCATGTACAGCGCGGAGAGTGAATGTGCGCGGCGGCTCATGGGCATTGCAGCGCGGGAAGGCATGCAGCTTATGCTTGGCATAAACGCGCAGATAAACGCCCTTGAAAAGGAGCTGAAAATTCCGCTTGCGCCGCAGCAGCGGAAGGCCGTTGAAATGGCGCTAAAAAGCGGCGCAATGGTAATAACCGGCGGCCCGGGCACAGGTAAAACAACAATACTCAGGTTTATAATACGCCTTATTGAGCGCATGGGGCTTGATTATCAGCTTTGTGCGCCAACGGGCCGCGCGGCAAAGCGCATGAGCGAGGCTACCGGCGCCGAAGCGCGCACCATTCACCGTATGCTCGGCTACGGCGCATCGGGCGACAGGTTCCTATACGATGAGGATAACCCCCTGCTCACGGATGTTATAATCGTTGACGAAATGTCCATGGTGGATGTATTGCTAATGCGTTCGCTGCTGAGGGCTACGCCCAACGGCACGCATCTTATAATGGTGGGCGATGCCGACCAGCTCCCGCCGGTAGGCCCGGGCAACGTATTAAGGGATGTTATCGCCAGCGGCGTTGTTCCCGTTATACGGCTTACGGATATATTCCGCCAGGCCGAGCGCGGCATGATAGTTGAAAACGCGCACCGCATAAACAACGGCAGGCAGCCGGAGCTTTTTACCGATGCAGAGGATTTTCGCTTTGAGGAAACAGCAGGTGCGGAGCAGGTGATACGCCGCGTTATTGCGCTTTGCTCCGGCAAAACAAATAAGCTTATGACCGCAGAGCCTATCAAGGATGCGCAGGTGCTTGTGCCCATGAAAAAAGGCGCGCTCGGCGCAATAAATCTGAACGCACGGCTTCAGGCCGCGCTCAATCCGCCGTCGCCCTATAAAAAAGAGCGAAAGCAGGGAGAGATGATACTGCGCGAGGGCGATAAGGTGATGCAGATAAAAAACGACTATAAGATACCGTGGAAGCGCGCTAAATCGGGCGAAGAAGGCACGGGGATATTCAATGGCGACCTTGGCACAATAGAGCGCATAGATTTGTCCGAACAGGAGGTTATAGTCTTGTTCGATGACGAACGCGCCGCCGCATATGATTATTCCATGCTTGATGAGCTTAATCTTGCATATGCATCAACCGTGCATAAAAGCCAGGGCAGCGAATATCCGGTTGTAATAATGCCCGTTGCAGGCGGCGCGCCGCAGCTTATGACAAGGAATCTGCTCTATACCGCCGTAACAAGGGCGCGCGAACAGGTTTTTATGCTCGGCAGCAGCAAATGCATATATGACATGGTGAACAATAATCAAATTCGCCGCCGTTACAGCGCGCTGAAATGTCTGCTGATGGAGCTTGATACGATAATATTCAACGGAAACGACAATGAGCCGACTGATAGACAGAATACTTGACGCTATATATCCGCCAAATGTCACCTGCGCCATATGCTCTATCGAAGCGCATACGGATAAGCATGGGCTTTGCGCCGATTGCGCGGCGCTGATTGAACCTGCGGGACAGATGGGCAAAAGCGAATTCATTGACGGTATATACTGTGCGGTACACTACACCAAGCATATCGCCGCTGCCGTACACAATTATAAATATAACGACGCGCGTTATCTGTGCCGCTTTTTCGCTTCGCTTATAGAATTACCGGAATGTTGGCAAATAGACGCCGTATTGCCTATTCCGCTGCACCCTAACAAATTAAAAAAGCGCGGCTATAACCAAAGCGCGCTGATAGCCCGTGAGCTTTGCAAAAAATACGGGCTTGTGCTTGATGAATCGCTTGCCGAGCGCATAAGGGACACCCAAAGCCAGCGCGAGCTTGACAGGCTCCAGCGTGCGGAGAATATGCGCGGTGCTTTTATAGCGAGCGACGGCGCAAGGGACAAGCGTATATTGATAATAGATGATGTGTTCACAACCGGAGCAACGATGAACGAATGTGCCAAGGCATTAAAGGCAAAGGGCGCATTGTGTGTATACGCTGCCTCCGCTTGCATAGCCGGAGCGGATAACGAAGATAAACAATAATAATTGATAAACGCGGTCATTATATAAGTCATGCCCTCATAAGCTTTAGCAAAGCATTTTTTAGGGGGAGTCGCATGTACGCATATATTGAGGAGCGTGTAATGAACGTGGCTGAATACATAGTTGAACACGGGGCGACGGTAAGGGCCGCCGCAAGCAAATTCGGAATAAGCAAATCCACTGTTCATCATGATATGCAGGTGCGCTTGAAGGGCATAGATGCCGACATGGCGGAGCGCGTGCGCACAATACTGGATAAAAACAAGAGCGAGCGCCATATACGCGGCGGCATGGCAACATATATAAAATACAAAGGCAAATCCGCCGCAAAGAGCAATAAAGAATTAAAAAAGAATAAGCCTGTAATATTGTAGCTATTGCTAAGGCGGCCGTCATAAAGTATACTGTCGCACATGGAAGAAAGATTTGTAAGAACCAAGGCCTTGATAGGCAGCGAAGGACTCGCACGGCTAAACAACGCCCGCGTGGTCCTTTTCGGCGTTGGCGGCGTGGGGTCGTATGCGGCAGAGGCGCTTGTGCGCAGCGGCATAGGCGCGCTTACGCTAATAGACGGCGACACGGTTGCAAAAAGCAACATAAACCGCCAGCTTATAGCGCTCGATTCAACCATTGGCCTGCCAAAGGCGCAGGTGATGGCCGAGCGTGCGCGGGACATAAATCCGAATTGCCGCGTAACGGCGCTTAACTGCTTCTATGATGAATCTAATAAAGACATAATAGATTTTGCGGCATATGATTACGTTATAGACGCAATAGACACCATATCATCAAAGCTATTGATAATAGAGCTTGCAAGCCGCGCCGGAACCAAAGTAATAAGCTGCATGGGCGCGGGGAATAAGCTGGATGCAGCCGCCTTTGAGGTTGCCGATATATACAAAACGTCGGTTTGTCCGCTTGCGCGCGTAATGCGCAGGGAGCTGAAAAAACGCGGCATAGATAGGCTGAAGGTGGTATATTCAAAAGAAGAGCCGCTTGCGCCGCGCTTCGACAGCGCTGCCGATACGGATTCGCGCAGGCGTTCAACCCCGGGCAGCATAGCGTTCGTTCCGTCAACGGCAGGGCTGATATTGGCGGGAGAGGTAATAAAAGACATCGCATTTAATTGCCATTAACGGCTTTTTATCGCGGAAT
>CABSAH010000132.1 GCA_902475645.1 uncultured Christensenellaceae bacterium
CCTATGGCTACCGCGCCCGTGAGGAAGCCGCGGCCATACATATTGTCGCAATCCTGAAGCATTACTATGTCGCCGAAGCGGAGCTTGTCAAGCCCCAGCTCCTTCACCTTGGCGGGATCGTGCGTCATAATGTCGTAATCGCCGCGGAAGGGCAGGGTGGAGCCTATGCCGGAGCCCATAAGATAGGGCGGTATCACCGCCGCTACGGGCACGGTAAGCGTGCCGTCGCCGTTTTCCTCTATGCCAAGCTTTTCAAACAGCTCGGGGTCGATGTTCATGGCGCTTATTTCGGGATAGTCCACAAGCTTCAGCCCCTGCCCGTGCGCGCGGATGAGTACCTTATCCTCCGGGCAGAGCATGTCAAGCGTTTCATCCTCAAAGTATATCATAACGTCCTCTGCGCCGCCGTGCTTGCCCGTAACGAAGCCGCGCTTGCCCTTGCCTTCCCCGCTCATAACAACGGCCTCGTTGCCTATGCAGGAAAGTATGTTGAGAAATTCGCTGAACTCATGGTTATCATGATAAACCGATACGCCGGGTTCAATGTGGTCTCCGGCAAGGCCGAAGGCACAGTCGCCCAGCTTTACATTATAGTTGATGCCGCCTATGCCGGGGGTAAGGAAGGGCTTGCCGTCCTGCGCAACCTGCCAGCCGCGGCAGACATTGGGGCGTATTTTGCCCACGACGGCGCCTTTTACAACCTTTTCTTTGTTGGTTTTGAGCATTGGGAGTCTCCTTTCATATTCGCCATATTGACAGGCTTATATAGGATATGATACCTTAAACGGGCAAAAAAGCAATAGAAAAAAGCCGCAAAAGGGGAGTTGAAACACCCGGCTGCGTGTTTGCGAAAAAAGTTTGGATTTTTTATAAAAAAAGCTTGCTATTTCCCTGAATATAATGTAGAATATGAGCGTTGCGCGAAAGGACGCTGTTTTTTCGCGCGGCGATAACGTGAAAGACTCAGCGGGAGGTTGCCGGTATGCCATCCGGGTAATTTCCGCCGAGGGCCCACGATACGGGCAACGGGCAAGTGCCCGGCCGAGGTGTTTTAGAGATGAAACACTCGGCTGCGTGTACGGCCTCGATACTAAAAGGAGGAAGAAATAATATGGCAAATCAGAAGATCCGCATTAAGCTCAAGGCCTACGAGTGCAACCTTATCGACCAGAGCGCGGAAAAGATCGTGGATACGGCAAAGCGCACGGGCGCCCACGTAAGCGGCCCCATACCCCTGCCGACGGAGAAGGAAATAGTTACCATCCTCCGTTCGCCCCACAAGTATAAGGACAGCAGAGAGCAGTTTGAGATGCGCACCCATAAGCGCCTGATCGATATACTGCAGCCCTCCGCCAAAACGGTGGATGCGCTGATGAAGCTCGATCTCCCCGCGGGTGTCGATATCGAGATCAAGCTGTAAGCACGGAGGTGGATTTACAATGAAGAAAGCGATTTTGGGCACCAAGGTCGGCATGACCCAGATGTTCAGAGAAGACGGAACCATGATCCCCGTCACCGTAGTGCTTGCGGGCCCCTGCCCCGTGGTTCAGATTAAGACCACCGGCAAAGACGGCTACGAGGCCGTGCAGGTAGCCTTTGGCCCCGTTAGGGAAAAGCTCATCACCAAGCCTGAGCTTGGTCACCTGAAGAAGGCCGGCGTTGCCGCCCACCGCTATGTACGCGAGCTTAAGCTGGATGATACCGCGGCTTACGAAGTCGGTCAGGTCATCAAGGCGGAAGTTTTCGCCAACGGCGACAGGGTGGACGTTACCGGCAAGAGCAAGGGCAAGGGCTTCCAGGGCAACATCAAGCGTTGGAATCAGGCCCGCGGCCGCAAGACCCACGGCTCCCACTCCTACCGCGTAGCCGGTTCAATGGGCGCCTGCACCTATCCCGGCGAAGTGTTCAAGACCAAGCGTCTGCCCGGCCATATGGGCTGCGAGCGCATCACGGTTCAGAACCTTGAAATCGCCAGAGTGGACGCCGAAAGGAATCTGCTGCTCATAAAGGGCGCGATACCCGGCGCCAAGGGTTCCCTGGTAATGGTTAGGGAAACCGTTAAGTAAGGGAAAGGAGAAGTAGAAAATGCCTAACGTAGCATTGCACAATATCGCCGGCGAAAACATCGGCGAGATCGCCCTGAGCGAGAACGTGTTCGGCGCCGAGGTTAACCAGTACGCCGTTCACGAAGTTGTTAAGGCTTATCTGGCCAACCAGCGCCAGGGCACGCAAAGCGCCCTGACCCGCGCCGAGGTTCGCGGCGGCGGCATCAAGATTTACCGCCAGAAGGGTACCGGCCGCGCACGCCACAACAGCAACCGTGCGCCCATATTCACCCACGGCGGCGTAGCGTTCGCCCCCAAGCCGCGCGACTATCGCCTGAGCGTGAACAAGAAGGTCAAGCGCATCGCCATGAAGAGCGCGCTGACCAGCAAGGTGAACGATAACGATATAATCGTTTACGATAAGCTCGACATAGAAAACCCCAAGACCAAGGAAATGGTGAAGGTGCTCAACGCCATGAACGTCGGCAAGGCGCTCATAGTGCTCAGCGAAAAGGATGAAATCGTAGAGCGCGCCGCAAGGAACATCCCCGGCGTAAAGACCACTCTGGTCGGCACCCTGAACGTATATGAAATACTCAGGTACGACACGCTCATCCTCACCAAGGATTCCGCGGCAAAGATAGAGGAGGTGTACGCATAATGAAGTCTCCCCATGATATAATCATCCGCCCCGTACTCACCGAAAAGAGCTACGACCACTTTGCGGAAAAGACCTACACCTTCGTGGTCGATAAGAGGGCAAACAAGACCGAGATACGCCAGGCCGTTGAAGCTGTGTTCGGCGTAAAGGTCGATTCCGTACACACCGTGAACCACATGGGCAAGATGAAGAGGCAGGGCCTGCACGAAGGCCGCCGTCCTTCCATCAAGAAGGCCTATGTGAAGCTGAAGAAGGATTCCAAGGGTATTGAATTCTTCGACAGCATCGCCCAGTAAGGAGGCACACAATGGCTATAAGGAAGATCAAACCCACCACTCCCGGCCAGCGTTTCATGACCGTCTCTGCTTTTGAGGAGATCACCTGCACCACGCCGGAAAAATCCCTTTTGGAAGACCTTCGCTCCTCCGGCGGCCGCAATAACCATGGCCGCATAACCGTTCGCCATCGCGGCGGCGGCGCGAGGCGCAAGTACAGGATCATCGACTTTAAGCGCAACAAGGACGGCGTGCCCGCCAAGGTTGCCACCATCGAATACGATCCCAACCGCAGCGCGAACATCGCCCTGCTCCACTATGCCGACGGCGAAAAGCGCTACATAATCGCTCCCCTCGGCCTGAAGGTTGGCGACATGCTGCTTTCCGGCGAAGGCGCGGATATAAAAATCGGCAACGCGATGCAGATTCGCCAGATACCCGTCGGTACCATGATACACTGCATCGAAATCAAGCCCGGCAAGGGTGCGCAGATAGCCCGCAGCGCCGGCAACGCCGCACAGCTCATGGCTAAGGAAGGCGCTTACGCGCAGGTCCGTCTGCCCAGCGGCGAGGTTCGCCTGATTCCCATGAACGCCAAGGCCACCATCGGCCAGGTAGGCAATGCGGATCACGAGAACATCAAGCTCGGTAAGGCCGGCCGCACCCGTCATAAGGGCTTCAGGCCCACCGTGCGCGGTTCCGTCATGAACCCCTGCGACCATCCGCACGGCGGCGGCGAAGGCAAGTCGCCTATCGGTCGCCCCGGCCCGGTCACTCCGTGGGGCAAGCCCGCGCTTGGTTATAAGACCCGCAAGACCAAGAACGTCAACGATAAGTTCATCGTGCGCCGCAGGAACGGCAAGTAAGAGGCGAAAGGAGTCAACAATGAGCAGATCAGTTAAGAAGGGGCCTTTTGTTCAGGAACGCTTGCTCGCTCGCATCAACGCGATGAACGAAAGCGGCAAGAAGACCGTGGTTAAAACATGGTCCAGGGCTTCCACGATATTCCCCGAGATGGTGGGACACACCATCGCCGTGCATGACGGCAGGAAGCACGTTCCCGTGTACGTGACCGAGGAAATGGTCGGTCACAAGCTGGGCGAGTTTGCGCCCACCCGTACTTTCAGAGGACACAGGGGTTCCGAAAAGACCTCTGGTCAGAGATAAGGAGGAGCGAAACATGGCAACAAGGTCAAGAGAAAAGAGCGCAGCGCGCAAGGCCAACGCCGACAAGCGTCCCCGCGCGATAGCCAAGTATGTCCGCATCTCCTCCCGCAAGGTCAAGGTCGTCATCGACCTGATCCGGGGCAAGTCTGTGGCAGAAGCCAAGGCCATACTGGCCTTCACTCCCAAGGCTGCCAGCGAGCCGGTGCTTAAGGTCCTCAATTCCGCCGTTGCCAACGCGGAAAACAATCTGGACATGAGCGCGGATCAGCTCTTCGTAGCCGAGGTGTTCGCCAATCAGGGACCCACCCTCAAGCGTTTCCGCCCCCGTGCCCAGGGCCGTGCGAGCAGGATCCGCAAGCGCACCAGCCACATAACCGTTATCCTGGACAAGGTAAACTAAGGAGGAGACAATGGGACAGAAAGTTAATCCGAACGGATTCCGCGTAGGCGTCATCAGGGATTGGAACACCCGCTGGTACGCTTCCAAGAAGGAATTCTCCGATTTCCTCATCGAGGATAAGAAGATCCGCGATCATATCAAAGAGGTTCACTACGCCGCCGGCATCGCCCGCATAGACATTATGCGCGCCGCAGGCAAGGTGACCGTGAGCATCTACACCGGCCGTCCCGG
>CABSAH010000133.1 GCA_902475645.1 uncultured Christensenellaceae bacterium
TTATTTTTCGCTTGACAAAGGCGGGATTAGATATATAATAAGATTAAGAATGATTTTTAATCTTATTTATGGAGGTTGTGAAGGGATATGGAACAGAGGTTTTTCGTTTGCGAGCATTGCGGCAACATGGTTGCCATGGTAAAGAACAGCGGCGTGCCCATAATGTGCTGCGGGCAGAAGATGACGGAGCTTATTCCCGGCACGGTGGACGCCGCGCGCGAAAAGCATGTGCCTGTATATACCGTAAACGGCAGCACGGTGCATGTTAGCGTAGGCTCGGTTGAGCATCCCATGCAGGATGCGCACTACATTGAGTGGATATCGCTGCAAACCAAGCAGGGCAACCAGCGCAAGGAGCTTAAGCCCGGCATGAAGCCCGAAGCCTGCTTTGCCCTTTGCGAGGGCGACGAGGTCGTGGCCGTGTATGCATACTGCAATCTGCACGGGCTTTGGAAGGCGTAAAAGACAAATTTGTAAATAAAAGGGCGGCAGGGCCGCCTTTTTAGTGCAATGGGTTATAACATCCGGAGCGGCATTCCGCGCCGCCCCGCGTATTAATTATTTTCTTATTCCATGTCCCGCGCGGCAACTATGTCAATTCCCGTTCCGGCCGCGTTTTTCTTAACCGTGTCCCCTATATGCACCGGCGCCGCAACGCTCACGCGGCTTAGCTCCTTCATGCATTCAAGCATTTTTCCCTTGGGTATTTCCCGCATAGAGCGCACCGGAACAACCGCCGCGCCCGTTGCGCTGCCCGTTAGCCTAACGGTGCTTGTAAGCGTGCGCACGGGGTTAGAAAGCTCCGATTTTGCGTACTTTTCTCCCCTTGGGCAGGAATTGCCGCGCACGCTTAAAACGCATTTCCCGTCAACCTCGGCCTCTATCGTGCAGCCCATTGGGCAGCATATGCAGGTAAGCGTTCTTCTTTCCATTTCACATATCCTCCGCGGTTATAAGTATGCTTTCCACATTTGCATATTTAGCTATCATGTCCTTCATTATAACCACCTGCTCCATCTCCCCGGGTGTCATCACGGGGCGCGGGCGGCTTATAATTTTCTCTCCGTTTATTATTACATTCAGTCGTTTATTTTTCATTACGCCGCCTACGCGCATGCGTATTGTAAGACTGTCGCGTATCCTGTCCGGCGCAACGGAGGACGGCACGGCGTAGCGTATGCCGCCGGAAAGCTGTATGCATATTCTTTTGCCGCATACTTCATTAGCGTTTCCCGCAAGCGCAAATTGCGCGGCGTTGCGCCCCGCTGCGGCCGCTTCCTCGCTTACATAGTCCACCAAATCATGCACGTGCAGCGCATTGCCCGCGCTGAACACGCCCGCTATGTCCGTTTCAAGCGATTCGTTTACCATCGGCCCGCCGGTTACGGGGTGTATGCCAACGCCCATGCCGCGCGAAAGCTCGTTTTCCGGTATCAGCCCGCAGGATAGAAGCAGCGTATCGCACGCATGGTATTGCTCCGTGCCCGCTATGGGCTTCAAATCCGCGCCGACCTCGGCTATCGTAACGCCTTCCACCCTTTCGCGCCCGTGTATATCCACAACCGTGTGGCTAAGCATAAGCGGAATATCAAAATCGTCAAGGCACTGGACTATGTTGCGCTTCAGTCCGCCCGAATACGGCATCAGCTCCGCAACCAGCTTAACGTGCGCGCCCTCAAGCGTCATCCGCCGCGCCATTATAAGGCCTATGTCCCCGCTGCCGAGTATAACAACCTCGCGCCCGGGCATGCGCCCCATTGTGTTCACAAGCTTCTGCGCCGTTCCCGCCGAATATATGCCCGCAGGACGGAAGCCGGGTATGTTCAGCGCGCCGCGGCTCCTTTCGCGGCAGCCCATGCAAAGCACAATCGCCTTGGGCCGAATTGTAAACACTCCCTCCGTGCGGTTCATGGCGGTTATGGTCTTATCCCGCGCAATGCCAAGCACCATTGTTGAAAGCAGCATATCTATGTTCCGCTCCTTCACCTTGGCAATAAAGCGCGCCGCGTATTCGGGGCCCGTCAGCTCCTCGTTAAACGTATGCAGGCCGAAGCCGGCGTGTATGCATTGGTTCAGTATGCCGCCGGGCGCGTCCTCCCTTTCTATTATAATAATGCTTCTTGCGCCCGCATCGTATGCCGCAGCCGCCGCCGCAAGCCCCGCCGGGCCCGCGCCGATTATTGCAATATCATATTGTTTCATTCTCTTCCGCCTCCTGCTTGGCAAGGCCGGTTATCATTTTGGAATGTCCGCCGCCTTTAGTAACGTCCGCAAGGCTTATGTTAAGCTCCCGCGCCAATATTTCCATCACCCTTGTGCTGCAAAAGCCGCCCTGGCAGCGCCCCATGCCCGCACGCACGCGCCGCTTTACCCCATCTAAGCTCCTTGCGCCCACGGGACGGCGTATGGCTTCCACAATTTCGCCCTCGGTTATGCTTTCGCAGCGGCAAACAATGCGCCCGTATGCGCTGTTTCGCCTTATAAGCGCGTTCTGCTCGTCAATGCTCAGCTTTTTCATATCCGTTATGCCCTGCCGCGTGGGTATAAAGGACTTGTTCTCATCAAGCTTCAATTCCTCCGCCACTATTTCGGATATCATCCTGCCTATTGCGGGCGCGCTTGAAAGCCCGGGGGATTCTATGCCCGCGCAGTCGAAGAAGTTCTCCGCCCCCTCCGCCTTGCCTATTATGAATTCGTGCCCGTCCTCATGCGCGCGAAGGCCGGCAAAGCTCGTTATAACCTGCTTTAGCGGCAAGCCCTCAACCGCAATATCCGCCCTTGTCCTAACCGCGTCAAGCCCCGCCTGCGTTGTGTTCACTCCGTCGCGGTCGAATATATCGTTTGCCGTGGGGCCTACTATTATATTGCCGTGCACCGTGGGGCTTACCAGCACGCCCTTGCCGAGCTTGGTGGGCAGCTGGAACACCGTGCGCTTTACAAAGCCGCCCGCCTCGCGGTCAAGCAGCATATATTCGCCCTTGCGCGGGGTTATGCGTATTTTATCGGGGCTTACCATGTTGTGCAGCACATCCGCATATGTTCCCGCCGCGTTTATAACGGCATTTGCGCGTATCAGCCCCCTGTCCGTCTGCACGCTCCACGCGCCGCCCTCATGCCGCAATGCCGTAACGGCCGTATTGAATATGAACTCCGTGCCGTTTGCCGCCGCGTTTTCCGCAAGCGCAACAGTAAGCCCAAACGGGCATATTATGGCTCCCGTGGGCGCCCACAGCGCGGCATAGGCTTCCCTGCGCACGGCGGGCTCTATCTCCCTAAGCCTTTCCCCGCGCACTATTTCCAGCCCCTCAACGCCGTTTGCAAGCCCGTTTTTATAAAGCTGCTCAAGCTTGCCGAAGTCGTTTTCATCCATGCAAACAACAAGGCTGCCGTTGTTTATGTAGCTGAAGTCAAGCTCCCTTGCAAGCTTGGGCATAACGCGGCTGCCTTCAACATTAAGCCTTGCCATAAGGCTGCCGGCAGGCGCATCGAATCCGGCGTGGACGATTGCGCTGTTAGCCTTGCTTGCGCCGAATGCGCATACGTCCTCCGCCCGCTCTATAACCGCCGTGTGCGCGTTATAGCGGCTTAAATACCTTGCCGCGGCGCAGCCCGTAACGCCCGCGCCTATTATAACAACATCGTATTGCTTCATCATTTTGTCATTCATCCTCCCTTGCCCAGCCGTATGCGCGCTTTACCGCGCGGTTCCAGCCCGCCGTTCTTTCGTTGCGCTCGGCTTCGCTTATGGTTGGGTAAAACTCGCGCCCGGTTTCGCGGCTGTGCTTTATTTCGTCCGTATCGGCCCAGCATTTTACCGCAAGCCCCGCAAGGAACGCCGCGCCCATTGCCGTGGTTTCCACGCAGCGCGGCCGCGTGACGGGCGCATTTATAATATCCGCCTGCGCCTGCATAAGATAGTTGTTCGCGCTTGCCCCGCCGTCCGCGCGCAATGTGTTGAGCGGAATGCCCGAATCCGCCTGCATTGCGGCAAGCACATCGTTCACCTGATAGCATATGCTGTCCAACGTTGCGCGTATTATGTGATATTTATTGCAGCCGCGGCTGAGGCCCACAATCGCCCCGCGCGCGTATTGATCCCAATGCGGCGCGCCAAGCCCCGTGAATGCGGGAACGACATAGCAGCCGTTTGTATCGCGCACCTTCTGCGCCATGTATTCCGAATCCGCCGCGCTTTCTATCAGCTTCATCTCGTCCCTAAGCCACTGTATAGCCGCGCCCGCAACGAATATGCTGCCTTCAAGCGCGTAGCTCACCTTGTTATTTCTGCACCATGCTATTGTTGTAACAAGGCCGTTATTTGAATAAACCGGTCTTTCGCCCGTGTTCATCAAAAGGAAGCAGCCCGTGCCGTATGTGTTTTTGGCTTCGCCCGCCTCAAAGCAGGTTTGCCCGAACAATGCGGACTGCTGATCCCCCGCAACGCCCGCAATAGGTATTTCCCCGCCCAGGAATTTTGCGTCCGCATGGCCGAATATTCCGCTTGAGGGCTTGACCTCCGGCAGCATACACGCGGGTATATCAAGCTCCTTTAATATATCCTCGTCCCATTTAAGCGTATTTATGTTAAAAAGCATTGTGCGCGATGCGTTTGAATGGTCGGTTGCGAATATCCTCCCGCCGGACAGCTTCCACATAAGCCATGTATCCACCGTGCCGAAGCAAAGCTCCCCGCGCTCCGCCCTTTCGCGCGCGCCGCTCACGTTATCCAGTATCCATTTCAGCTTTGTGGCCGAAAAATAAGCGTCTATAACCA
>CABSAH010000134.1 GCA_902475645.1 uncultured Christensenellaceae bacterium
TTCGTGGTGGACGCCCCGGGCGGCGGCGGCAAGACCCCCGTTATGCCCAACTATGTGATAAGCCAGACCCCGCGCAAGGTTATTCTGCGCAACTTTGAAGGCGTTATCACCACCTATACCGAGCCTGAGGTTTACAAGAACGAGTGCCATTGCGACGTTTGCGAAGGCAAGCGCAAGGTTGCCCCGCTTACCGGCGTTGCCGGACTTGCTCAGGGCATAGAGCAGAAGTATCTTGAACCCACCAAGCTGCTGCGCAAGGATCGTTACGCCGACAGGCAGAAGAACGAGAAGAAATAATCCAACTTGACCCATTGCTTTGCGGAAGGGCTAAGTCCCTTCCGCAGGGTTTTGACTTATCGGGAGGTAAATCAATGCAAAGCAAACTCAATTTGAATGGCGAACTGGTCGATAGGGCCCGCCATTCCGCGGCGAACATAGCCAAGGATACGCAGGATTTTATCGACCAGCACACCACCGTAACGGTGGAACGCGCGGTTTGCCGCCTGCTGGGTATTGACGGAGTGAACGAAATGGACGTTCCCATGCCCAACGTGGTGGTGGATCACCTTATGGCCAATTCCATACTGCCCGTAGGCGCGGCGTGGTACATTGGCAACGCAATGGTGGAAACCGGGCTTGATCCGCAGGGCGTTGCGGAGGCCATAGACCGCGGCGAGCTTGACATGAGCAAGCTGCCCGCCCATAGCGACGCCGATATCCGCGCGGCAATAACCCCCGTTGTGGATAAGACCATTGCGCGCATAAACGAAAACGTTAGACACCGCAACGAATACCTTAGCTGCTTTGGCGATAAGGAAGGCCCCTACCTTTATATCATAGTCGCCACCGGCAATATATACGAGGATATTACCCAGGCTAAGGCCGCCGCCAAGCAGGGCGCGGACATAATAGCCGTTATCCGTACCACCGGACAGAGCCTGTTGGACTATGTTCCCTACGGCGCCACCACCGAAGGCTTCGGCGGCACATACGCCACGCAGGAGAACTTCCGCCTGATGCGCGCCGCGCTGGACGAGGTTGGCGAAGAGCAGCACCGCTACATCCGCCTGTGCAACTATTGCTCCGGCTTGTGCATGCCCGAAATAGCCGCCATGGGCGCGCTTGAAAGGCTGGACGTTATGCTTAACGACGCGCTCTACGGCATACTGTTCCGCGATATCAACATGCAGCGCACCATAGTTGACCAGTACTTCTCCCGCGTTATAAACGGCTATGCCGGCGTTATAATCAACACGGGCGAGGATAACTACCTTACTACCGACGATGCCATAGTTGCCGCGCACACCGTGCTTGCATCCCAGTTCATAAACGAAGCGTTTGCAAGGGAAGCCGGCATGAGGGAAGAGCAGATGGGCCTTGGCCATGCGTTTGAAATGGATCCCTCCGTTGAGGACACATTCCTGCTGGAGCTTGCCCAGGCGCAGATGGCGCGCGAAATATTCCCCAATGCGCCGCTTAAATACATGCCGCCCACCAAGTTTATGACGGGCAACATTTTCCGCGGCCATATTCAGGATGCCCTGTTCAACATGGTCACCATAATGACCGGACAGAAGCTGCATCTTCTCGGTATGCTTACCGAAGCCATACATACCCCCTTCATGAGCGACCGTGCGCTTTCCATTGAAAACGCGCAGTATATTTTCCGCACCATGAAGGATTTGGGCGATGAGCTGACCTATAAGGAGGGCGGCATAATACAAACCCGCGCCAACGAGGTTCTGACCAAGGCTACCGATCTTCTTGCTGATATAGAGAAGCTTGGCCTGTTCACCACCATTGAAAAGGGCATATTTGCCGATGTAAAGCGTCCCAAGGACGGCGGCAAGGGTCTTGCGGGTGTTGTGGTGAAGGACGATAGGTACTTCAACCCCTTTGTTGAGGCCATGAAAGGCAAGGTGGCAGAATGAGCAGCGGACTGTATAATACCCATAAAATAGACTTCGATACCACGCTGGATCTTACCAAGCTGAAGCCGTATGGCGACACGATGAACGACGGTAAGGTGCAGACCAGCTTCACGCTGCCCGTTAAGGACGACGAGCGCGGCGAGGAAGCGGCCCGCCAGATAGCCAAGAAGATGGGCCTTGAAGAGCCCAGCGTTGCATGGCATATGCCGCTGGACAAGGCGTTCACATTCTATGTGGTTTACGGCAGCTGCGTGCATACCGTCAATTACGAGGATATCCATGTTATAACCGTTGAATCCGACGTTATGGGCATGGAGGAAACCAACGATTATATCCGCGAGCATATCGGCCGCAAGGTTGTTATGGTCGGCGCCTCCACCGGTACCGATGCGCACACCGTTGGCATAGACGCAATAATGAACCGCAAGGGCTTTGCCGGCCACTACGGGCTTGAGCGCTACGATATGATAGACGCTTACAACCTCGGCTCCCAGGTTCCCAATGAGGACTTTATAAAGAAGGCTGTTGAGCTCAAGGCGGATGTGCTGCTGGTTTCGCAAACCGTTACGCAGAAGGACGTCCATATCCATAACCTGACCAACCTTATAGAGCTGCTTGAAGCGGAGGGTCTGCGCGACAAGTTCGTTGTTTGCTGCGGCGGTCCGCGTATAACCCATGAGCTTGCTAAGGAGCTGGGCTACGATGCGGGCTTCGGCGCGGGCAAGTATGCCGACGACGTTGCCAGCTTTGCCGTGACCGAAATGGTCAAGCGCGGGATGGGCAAATAAAAAATGGAATTTGTAAGGCTTGAAAAGCGCGGCCATATCGCGCTGCTTAAACTCAACCGCCCCCAAGCCCTTAACGCGCTGAACACCGCCATGCTCAACGAAATTGAAATGGCGGCGGCAAAGGTTGAACGCGACCCCGAGGTTAGGGTGCTTATAATCAGCGGCGAGGGCAAAGCCTTCGGCGCGGGCGCGGACATAGGGGAAATGGTGGGCTTGAGCCGGACGGAGGCAAGAGCCTTTGCCGACGCGGGGCACCGCGCCTTCAAGCGCATAGACGATCTGTATATACCCGTTATAGCCGCCATACACGGCTATGCCTTGGGCGGCGGGCTGGAGCTTGCGCTGTGCTGCGATATAAGGCTTTGCTCCGAATCGGCCAAGTTCGGCCAGCCGGAGGTGGGGCTTGGCATAACGCCGGGCTTCGGCGGCACGCAAAGGCTGCCGCGCGTGGTGGGAACATCCAACGCCATGACGCTTACGCTCACGGGCAGACCCGTCGGCGCCGAGGAGGCGCTGATAATGCGGCTGGTGAACAGGGTGTATCCCGATGCGGAGCTTATGGACGGCGCAATGAAAATGGCGGAAACGATTGCCAACAATGCGCCGCTTGCCGTGCATTACTGCAAGGTTGCCATGAGCCGCAGGGTGGACAGATTCCTGGAAAACGACCTTGATTACGAGGCACAGGTTTTCGGAGAGTGCTTTGAAACCAAGGATCAGCTCAACGCCATGACCGCGTTCCTTGCGAAGCGGCCCAAGGCGGAGTTCAAAGGAGAATGACGAACGATGACGGATGAAAGGATTGCCGTAATAGGCGCAGGCACAATGGGGCTGGATATAGCGACGGCGTTTGCAACAGCGGGCGCGGCCGTTATAGTGCGGGATATAAACAGCAATATAATATCCGCGGCCAAAAAAAGGCTTGAAGCCTCCCTTGAAAAAAGGGTAGACAAGGGCAAAATGAGCGGCGAGGAGCGCAGCGCCATACTTTCGCGCATGAGCTTTACCACGGAATTGGGGGACTGCAAGGACGCCGATTTGGTGGTTGAGGCCGCAGTTGAGCGCGCGGACATAAAAAAGCAGATATTCGCCCAGCTTGACGATATTTGCCGCGTGGATACCATACTTGCCAGCAACACAAGCTCCATATCCATAACCGATATCGCCTCCGCTACCAAGCACCCCGAGCGGGTGGTGGGTATGCACTTTTTCAACCCTGCAACCGTTATGAAGCTTACGGAGCTTATAAGGGGAGTGTTCACGAGCGACGAGGTATACGCAAAAGCGCGCGCCTTGGCGGAGGCGGCGGGCAAAACGCCCGTTGAGGTGAACGAATGCCCCGGCTTTGTGGTGAACAGGCTGCTTATACCCATGATAAACGAAGCTATCGGCCTTTGGGCCGAGGGCATTGCCACAAGGGAGGATATAGATACGGCCATGAAGCTTGGCTGCAATCATCCCATGGGGCCGCTTGCGCTTGCGGATATGATAGGGCTTGACGTTTGCCTGTTTATAATGGATACGCTGTATACCGAAACGTGCGACAGTAAGTACAGGGCGCATACAAGGCTAAGGCAGCTTGTGCGCGCGGGGCTTATGGGCCGCAAAACGGGACGCGGTATATACGATTACACAAAATAGTTTCTTATTATACACTTAAAAGGAGAGAAAGATGGATTTCAACCTGTCACAGGAGCATCTGATGCTTCGGGATTTGTACCGCAAGTTCGCTGAAAACGAAGTTAAGCCCCTTGCGGAAGAGGTAGACGAGGAAGAACGCTTCCCGACGGAAACCGTTGAAAAGCTTGCTCGCTACGGTTTCATGGGCATTCCGTTCCCCACCAAGTACGGCGGAGCCGGCGGAGACATTCTGGCTTACGCAATGGCTGTTGAGGAGCTGAGCAAATGCTGCGCCACCACCGGCGTTATAGTATCCGCCCACACCTCGCTGTGCTGCGCCCCCATATTCGAAAACGGCACAGAGGAACAGAAGATGAAGTATCTGCCCGCCCTGCTCAGCGGCGAGAAGATAGGCGCGTTCGGCCT
>CABSAH010000135.1 GCA_902475645.1 uncultured Christensenellaceae bacterium
CTCTGCTTCCATGGGCAGATAGTTGTATGTCCCGGTCTTAACGATGGAGACATGCTGAAAAAAAGCCTAAATGATCTTTATGCTCTCCGTCCGGCGACAAAAACGCTTGCGCTCGTGCCGGTTGGCATAACCAAATTCCGCGAAGGATTATATCCGCTGAGACTGCTGACAAAACAGGAAGCATCGGATATAATTGATTATACGGAAAGCTTTAATGCGGCCGTTGAGGCGCGCGGCGAGGAAGGCTTTGTATACGCTTCCGATGAAATGTATATGATAGCCGGCCGCGAACTGCCAAGCTATGAAAGCTACGGCGAATTTTTGCAGATTGAAAACGGCGTAGGGCTTATGCGCCAGTTTGAGCATGGCTTCAATGAGGCGCTGAAGGAAATGCAGCCGCTGAAAAGGAAAGTGAAACTCATCGGCGCAACAGGCATGTCCGCACGCAATTTTTTACAGAAGCTTTTCGATAAGCTGAAGCCTTACGGCATTGAGCTTACGCTGCACAGCATAGAAAACAACTTCTTTGGCCATACGATAACCGTTTCCGGCCTTGTGACCGCAACGGATATCGCAAAGCAGCTAAGTGGCAGCAAAGCCGACGCATTGCTTATTCCTGACGATATGTTAAGAGAGCGCGACAGCGTTTTCCTTGACGGAAGGGATACGGACTGGCTTGCAGCCGAAATGGGAATGCCGCTGTGGCCCATGTGCGCCGCCGACGGCGAAGAATTTTTATACAGCCTGTTTGACAGGTTAAACGAGGAGAAATAATATGGCAAAGCCGCTTGTGGCCGTAGTTGGCCGCCCGAACGTGGGCAAGTCCACGTTTTTCAACAAAATAACAGGAAAGCGCATAGCGATAGTTGAAGATACGCCCGGCGTTACACGCGACAGGATATATGCAGACGGCGAATGGCTCACCCATTCGTTCACGCTTATAGATACCGGCGGCATAGAGCCGATGCGGGAGGACATAATAAGCAAGCAGATGCGCAGGCAGGCCGAACTGGCAATAGAGACAGCGGACGTTATAATATTCATAGTAGACGGCCGCGAAGGGCTGACTGCAGCAGATGTTGAGGTTGCCGAAATGCTGCGCCGTTCCAAAAAGCCTGTAGTGCTGGCGGTAAATAAGATAGACCATCCAAAGTATGCCGATGCGTTATATGATTTTTATGAGCTTGGCATAGGTGAGCCTATAACAATATCCGCCGAGCAGGGGCTTGGCCTTGGCGATGTGCTAGACGAAGTTGTTGCGCATTTCCCTGAACACGCCGGAGAGGACGAGGGAGAGGCCACCCGCGTTGCCGTGGTAGGAAAGCCCAACGTTGGTAAATCCAGCCTTGTAAACGCACTGCTGGGCGATGAGCGCACAATAGTGAGCAACATACCCGGCACCACAAGGGACGCTATCGACTCTCCCTTCAGGTTTGGCGATAAGGATTACATATTGGTCGATACGGCAGGCATACGCCGCAAGCGCTCTATCGAGGATGAAAGCATAGAGCGATACAGCGTTATACGTTCGCTTGCCGCCATACGCCGCTGCGATATCGCGCTCATAGTAGTGGATGCCGAACAGGGTCTAAGCGAGCAGGATGTGCGCATCGCTGGCTACGTTCATGAAGAGGGCAAAGCGAGTGTCCTTGTGGTAAACAAATGGGACCTTATCGAGAAGGATACCCACACCATGAACGAATTTAAGAAAAAACTGGCCGTTGACCTTGCATTCATGGATTATGTGCCGATGATATTCATATCCGCACTTACGGGGCAGCGTGTGAACAAGGTTATGGAGGTTGCAAACGAAGCATACCGCCAGAACTGCACGCGCATATCCACAGGCACGCTGAACGACATAATAGCCGAGGCTATATCCGTTACCGAGCCGCCTTCCGATAAAGGCAGAAGGCTTAGGATATATTACGGCACTCAGCCTTCTACCAACCCGCCCACGTTCGTGCTGTTCGTCAACGATCCCGACCTTATGCATTTTTCGTATAAACGTTATCTTGAAAACTTCTTCCGCAAATCCTTCGGCCTTACGCAAACGCCTATCAGGCTGAACGTAAGGGGCAAGACAAAGCCGGAGATATAATAAAATAACCAAACATTTACCCGCCATATTGGCGGGTTTTGCATTAAACGGAAACGCGGCACATATATTTTTCCATAGATAAGCTTTATAAGCCTAAGGGGAAGGAGCCTTTTATATGGATAGAAATGAGCTGTATTCAAGCATTGCCGCGCGCACGGGAGGGGATATATATATCGGTGTCGTTGGCCCCGTTCGAACCGGTAAATCAACGTTTATCAAGCGATTCATGGATATGCTTGTAATACCTACCGTAACGGATGAATACGAACGTGCACGCCTTACGGACGAACTGCCGCAGAGTGCAGCCGGGCGCACCATAATGACTACACAGCCGAGTTTTGTGCCGAACGAGGCGGCGGAGCTGACAATAGGCGACGATGCAAAATGCCGCATACGCTTAGTTGACTGCGTTGGATACATGGTAAACGGCGCGGCAGGCCATGAAGAGGACAATATGCCCCGCATGGTGCGCACGCCGTGGAGCGAGGAGGAAATGCCTTTCGACCGCGCGGCTGAAATAGGCACGCGCAAGGTCATAACCGACCATTCAACAATAGGCATGGTTATGACCACGGACGGCAGCATAACGCAAATAGCGCGGGAGGATTATGTCCCTGCCGAGGAGCGCGTTATAAACGAGCTGAAGGAGCAGGGGAAGCCCTTCGCCGTAATACTCAACAGCGTGCATCCTCAGGATGCGGAAACGCAGTCCCTCGCCGCCATATTGCAGGATGAATACGGTGTTCCCGTAAAGCCGCTTGACGTGCTGAATCTAACAGCGGAGCAGCTTTACGGCGTGCTTGAAACCGTGCTGATGGAATTTCCCATACATTCCGTATCAATAAACATACCGGATTGGGTAGGGGAGCTGGGAACGGAGCATTATCTTGTAAAGCGCATAACAGAGCCGCTTGACGGCATAGACAGAGTTGCAAAAATGCGCGATTATAGTGACATTTGCGCGCTGCTTAACGGCGCAGAGGATTATGAAGCGCCGCGCTTGGAAAGCGTTTCGCTCGGCAGCGGTGAAATATCAATAGAAATGCGCCCCGTAAGCAGTATGTTCTATAAAATACTCGGCGAAGAATGCGGTTACGAAATAAAGGATGACGCGCACCTTGTTTCGTCTATAAAATCGTTTGTCGCCGCAAAGAAGGAATACGACCGCATAGAGGGGGCGCTCAGATGCGCAAAAAGCACGGGCTACGGCATGGTGCCGCCCGAGCTTGACGAAATGGTGCTGGAAGAACCCGAAATAGTGCGTCAGGGCAACCGCTTCGGCGTAAGGCTTAGGGCCAAATCCAGCGGGCTGCACATAATAAAGGTGGATATAGCCTCCGAAGTGGCGCCGCTTGTCGGTACGGAGGAGCAGAGCGCGGCATTCATGGCCTATCTTATGGAAACGTTTGAAAAAGACCCGCAGAAGCTTTGGCAGACGGATATTTTCGGCAAATCCCTAAGGGACATGATACGCGAAAGCATGGCCGTAAAGGTGAATGCAATGCCCGAAAACGTGCAGCAGCGGCTTCACGATACGGTCGAAAAGATGGTGAACGACGGCTGTTCGGGACTTATATGCATAATGCTGTAAATACTTTGGGCAACAATAAAAGGCCATTGTAAGTCTAACTCTAAAATGGGCCGGAGCAATTCCGGTCCTTTCCTATATATAAGCCCCTGTTTTGCTGTTTGAATGCATTTCTACTGCTCAATAGGGGAAATGGCTTCTGCAACTGCTCAATCCGTCAGAGAGGCAAATAGCAGGGGAGAATGCATTATATTTCAAGGCGCATGGAATAACTTATATAGTATAACAAAAAAGGCAATTCCCTATATAGGAATTACCTTTTTGATGGTCTGGGTGAGAAGATTCGAACTTCCGGCCTCTTGAACCCCATTCAAGCACGCTACCAAACTGCGCCACACCCAGAGGTTTCTCGTCGCATCAGCGACATTGGATATATTAACACCATTGACCTGTTTTGTCAACAACTGTTTTTGAATACTTTGTCGTTTCCTGTCTGCGGCAGCGTCAAAACCCTTACGCCATATGCTCTATCAGTATTTTTACACCTATACCTATAAGTATTATTCCGGCCAAAATACCCGCGCTCTTTTCAAATACCGAGCCTACTTTTTTGCCTATAAGCACGCCTATTGCCGAAAGCGTGAACGTTACAACGCCTATAATGGCGGAGGATGACCATATTTCCACGCCCGCAAGCGCAAAGCTTATGCCGACGGCAAGCGCATCTATGCTGGTGGCTATGGCCATTACAAAAAGGTTCTTTGTTCCAAAAGGATCGGACATATGCTTTTCATCGCTGCCGCCCTTAGTGGCCTCGATTATCATCCTTGCGCCTATGAATGCCAGCAGAGCGAACGCCACCCAATGGTCTATCTTTTCAATATATGAACTTACGCCGTTTCCCAAGAACCAACCTATAACGGGCATCAAAAATTGGAAGAAGCCAAAGAAGAATGCAAGCTTAACCGTTTTTCTCCATCCGGGTGAATCGGATACAATTCCGCTGGATACCGCTACCGCGAATGCATCCATTGAAAGCGCAACGGCAACAAGCAAAAGGTCAACGATTCCTATGCCCATAATCTTCCGTATCCTCCTAAACAAGTGTGGCCTATAAAGGGGCAGGGGA
>CABSAH010000136.1 GCA_902475645.1 uncultured Christensenellaceae bacterium
GCCCTCCCTGCTGCGCAGGGCCACTCTGGTTGGAACAAGGTCGCCTTACTCACATTCGTTCGTAATTCTCCCTGTTCCTGCCCGTTCTCCGTTTCGCTTCATCCGCCACAGGCGGCGCTCAACTCCGAACCTCAAAGAGGGAGCCTTTTGGCGTTGTGATTTTTACTGTTCCCCCTCAGCTTCGCTTACGCTCAGCAGCTCCCCCGCTTGCGGTGGAGCCTTTTGGCGTTGCACCGCCCCAAAAGCTGTCCCCGTTTACGGGGAAAGTGGACACGAGCAAATGCGAGTGGCCGAAAGGGGTGCAGCTAAAACCCGCCACGCGTCGTTTTTACCACTTTACAAACTCTCACATTAAGCCTCCCCAACTTTCTAATTCCGCATTCCGCATTCCGCATTATGAATTCCCTCCGCTCCTTGGCGCAGAGGGCAATACAAAAACACGCCTCCGCCCTGCAAGCCGCAAGGGGGAGGCGTTAGTGCGCTATGCTTTGGGGTATTTAGGTTCAGGCGTTCAGGGCCTTTCTGTTCAGTATTTCCATGAATTCATCGCCTGTGATGGTTTCCTTTTCAAGCAGGTAGCCCGCAAGGGTATCCATAACGGCGCGGTTTTCCTTTATTATGGCTTCGGCCTTCTTGTAGGCGTCGCCTATCATGGCAACCACGTCGCGGTCTATCTTGGCCGCGGTTTCGGCGGAGCAGGCAAGGCTTGTATCGCCGCCCAAGTATTGATTGTTCACGGTTTCAAGCGCCACCATGCCGAAATCGTCGCTCATGCCGTAGCGGGTTATCATGGCGCGGGCAAGCTTCGTGGCCTGCTCAATATCGTTTGATGCGCCCGTCGTTACGGAGCCGAACACAACGGCCTCCGCCGCGCGTCCGCCGGTGAGCGTGGCTATCTTGTTGAAGGCTTCCTCCTTTGTCATCAGCAGCTTTTCGCCTTCCTCAACCTGCATGGTGTAGCCAAGCGCGCCGCTTGTGCGGGGAACTATTGTTATTTTATGCACGGGGGCGGAATTGCTCTGCCTTGCCGCCACAAGCGCGTGGCCTATTTCATGGTATGCCACTATGCGCTTTTCCTCGGGCGATACAACCGCGCCCTTGCGCTGATATCCGGCTATAACAACCTCAACGCTTTCCTCAAGGTCCTCCTGAATTACCGTATCGCGCCCAAGCTTTACCGCGCGAAGTGCCGCCTCATTTATTATATTGGCAAGCTCCGCGCCGCTTGCGCCGCTTGTTGCGCGGGCAATAACCTCAAAATCTATGTCGCCGGACATCTTAACGTCGCGCGCATGAACCTTCAATATGGCTATGCGGCCGTTAAGGTCGGGGAGCTCAACGGGTATGCGCCTATCGAACCTGCCCGGGCGCAGCAGCGCGGGGTCGAGCGTATCCGGCCTGTTTGTTGCGGCAAGTATAACAACGCCCTTTTGCGGGTCAAAGCCGTCCATCTCGGTAAGGAGCTGGTTTAGCGTCTGCTCGCGCTCGTCGTTGGAGCTGAAGCCCGAATCGCGCTTTTTGCCTATGGTATCTATTTCGTCTATAAACACTATGCAGGGAGCCTTTTCGTTGGCCTGCTTGAAAAGATCGCGCACCTTCGCCGCGCCCATGCCCACGAACATCTCAACGAATTCGGAGCCGGAAATGGAGAAGAAGGGAACCTTGGCTTCGCCCGCAACGGCCTTTGCAAGCAGCGTTTTGCCCGTACCCGGAGGGCCAACAAGCAGCGCGCCCTTGGGCAGCTTTGCGCCTATTTCGGCATACCTTGCAGGCTCATGCAAAAAGTTGACTATCTCCTGCAATGCGTCCTTGGCCTCGTCCTCGCCCGCAACGTCGGCAAATGTTTTGCCCGTTTGCGCTTCAACGTATACCTTGGCGTTGGCCTTGCCGAAGCTCATTGCGTTGCCCATAGGCCCCCCGCCGCTTGCCATGCGGCCTATCAGCAGCTTGCCTATAAAGCTGAATATGAGTATCGGCAGCACCCATGATAAAAGTATTGTAAGCAGGGGTGAAGCCTGCGTGGGTATGGAGGAAGCGAACTTAACGTTTGCGCTTTCAAGCCTTGTAAGGAGCGTATCGTCCGGCCATATGCCCGTTTGATAATAGCGCAGCCTGCCATCCTTGCCGTTATGCGCGGTGAAGGTTATGGTCTTTGCGTTGTCGTCGCGGGCAACCTCCTCAACCTCGCCCGCTTCAACCATTGCAAGGAAGTCGTTATAGCCAACCTCCGTTACACGGTTATTGAATAAAAGCGGGAAAACGAAAATATTGAGCAGCAGCAGCACCACCAGCACAAGGGTGCAGTAATATATAAGCGGTTTCTTTGGGGGCTCGTGTTCTTTTATACTCACGATAATGCTCCTTTCAAAATATAATGACCTTGTGTTAAAAATTATAACCGCTTTTTATATCAAAATAAAGGCTACATGCGCATATAAATGTGAATTTTGCGCACGTTGGCGTCCGCATACGCGAATCCATGCACAATCACCCCTATTTTCGCCCCAAAAGCGCGGAATCATTTGACATTATCACGCGCGTAGCGTAAAATTGTTCTGTGCGATACCATACGCATGACCCAATAACTGCGGGCGGCTTTTTTGCGGCCCGAATCATACACTTTCAAGGAGGATTCTATGAAAAACAAGATCATCTCTGCGCAGCAGGCTGTCGATCTCATTCCTGATGGCGCTACCATCATGATGGGCGGCTTCGTTGGCTGCGGCAGCGCGCTCTCCATCATCGACGCCCTTTCTAAGAGCGGCAAGGGCCACTTCCATACCATCCATAACGACTCGTCCAAGCTGAACGGGCCTGACGGCGACGAATATTATAGCTGGGCAAAGATGATTCATAACGGCCAGATAGAAGGCTACATCGGCAGCCATCTCGGCACCAACCCCGAGGCTGTTGAAAAGTGGGCCAACGGCGAGCTGAAGGTGGACTTGGTTCCCCAGGGCAGCCTTGCCGAAATGATCCGTGCGGGCGGCGCGGGCCTTGGCGGCGTTATAACCCCCACCGGCGTGGGCACCTTGGTTGAGGATAGCCCCCTTGTACGCGGCAAGGTCAATTACGACGGTAAGGATTACCTTGTAATGAAGCCCCTGCGTGCGGACGTTGCGCTCATAAGCGCATACAAGGCGGATAAGGCCGGCAACCTGTGGTATAAGGGCAGCGCGCAGAACTTCAACCGCGTTATGGCTACCGCGGCGGATTTGGTAATTGTTGAGGCCGAGGAAATAGTCGAGGTAGGCGAAATAGAGCCCGAAAACGTTATGACCCCCGGCATACTGGTTAACTACATAGTTCTCAGGGAGGGCAAATAAAATGGAAAAAAGCTTGATCAAACCCTTTATAGCAAAGCGCGTTGCGCAGGAATTCACCGATGGCATGGTCGTTAACCTTGGCATAGGCCTGCCCGTTCTTTGCACCAACTATCTGCCCGAGGGCATACACGTAACCGTTCACAGCGAGCTTGGCATAGTCGGTCAGGGCCCCGCGCCCGATGCCGAGCATGCCGACCCCATGCACGTTGTTGATGCGGGCGGCAGCCCCTCCTCCGTTGTGATGGGCGGCGCGTTCACCGATTCTTCCGATTCCTTCGCCCTTATCCGCGGCGGCCATGTGGACGCGGTGGTGCTCGGCGGCCTTGAGGTGGACGAGGAAGGCAGCCTTGCCAACTGGATAATCCCCGGCAAGAAAATGCCCGGCATGGGCGGCGCAATGGATTTGCTCGTAGGCGCAAAGAAGGTTATAGTTGCAATGGAGCATACCGCAAAGGGCAACCCGAAAATAATGAAGAAGTGTCGTCTGCCCTACACCGCGGTTCACTGCGTGAACATGATCGTTACCGAAATGGGCGTTATGAACGTTACCGACAAGGGCTTGGAGCTTGTTGAGTACAACCCCGAGTTCACGCTGGAGCAGATAATAGCCGCCACGGAAGCGGAGCTCATTATCGGGCCCGATCTCAAAAAGATGGACATGACCGGTTTTGAAGCGCAAGCTTAATTAAAACCGCTTGTTATAACAAAAACATAAAAGGAGAAAATACAATGGCAAAGGAAATCGTATTGGCAGGCGCATGCCGCACCGCAATAGGCAAGTTTGGCGGAAGTTTGGCTAACATCCCCGCTGTGGAGCTCGGCGCTCTGGTTATAAAGGAAGCCGTTCGCCGCGCGGGCATCAAGCCCGAGGATGTGGATGAAGTGCTGATGGGCAACGTGCTGCAGGCCGGTCTTGGCCAGAGCCCCGCCCGCCAGGCTGCCATAAAGGCGGGCCTGCCCGAAAGCGTACCCGCGCTGACCGTTAACAACGTTTGCGGCAGCGGCCTCAAGTGCGTCAACCTCGCCGCGGACATGATAGCCGCCGGCGATGCGGACGTTATGGTGGTAGGCGGTATGGAGAATATGAGCCTTGCGCCCTATGCCCTGCCCAATGCCCGCTTTGGTTACAGGATGAACGACGGCAAGGTTGTTGACGTTATGGTTAACGACGGCCTTTGGGATGCCTTCAATAACTACCACATGGGCATCACCGCCGAAAACGTGGCCGAGCGCTTCGGCGTAACACGCGAAATGCAGGATGAATTCTCCGCCAACAGCCAGCATAAATACGGCGTAGCCGCCGCGGCCGGCAAGTTCGACGAGGAAATCGTTCCCGTAATGGTAAAGGTCAAGAAGGAAATGGTTGAATTCAAGGTAGACGAGCAGCCCCGTCCGGACAGCACCGCGGAAAAGCTTGCCAACC
>CABSAH010000137.1 GCA_902475645.1 uncultured Christensenellaceae bacterium
CGGCCTTCACATCCTCCGCCTTAACTATGGCGTCCAGCACAAGCTGAGTCTTTACGCGGCGCTCGGCATCGCCCTTCATCTCCGCACGCATGGCATCCATGGTGGTTCCGGTGAACTTGCAGTAATCCTCAAGCGATATGCCCTGCATGCTGAGACGATAGCGTATATCGTTGAGCATATGGTCCATCTGCCGCTCTATCATAACAGCGGGAATGTCAACGGTCGCGTTTTCAACGGCCTTGGCTATCACCTCGTTCTCCTTGTTCAGCTTGGCCTCCTGCTTGGCCTTTTGCTCCAGCTCTTCCTTCTTATGGGCGCGGAACTGTTCCATAGTGTCAAAATCGGACACATCCTTGGCCAGCTCATCGTCTATTTCGGGCAGCTCCTTTGTGCGTATGGCGTGTACCTTAACGTGGAACACGGCGTCCTTGCCCTTAAGCTCGTCGCTATGGTACTCATCGGGGAACTTAACGTTAAGATCCTTCTCCTCGCCAATGTTCATGCCAACCATCTGCTCCTCAAAGCCGGGTATGAACATGCCGCTGCCGATTGTAAGCTGCTGATGCTCTGCCGTGCCACCGTCAAACTTAACGCCGTCCACGCTGCCGCTGTAATCCAGCTCAACCTCGTCGCCGTTTTCAACGGGACGCTCAACGTCTATCATGCGGGCAACCTTCTCGCGCTCGCGCTCGATTTCGGCGTCCACCATTTCATCCGTAACATTATACTCTTGCTTTGCCACTTCTATACCCTTATACTGACCCAAAGTGACCTCCGGCATAACGGTAACAACAGCCTCAAATTCAACATCCTTGCCCTTTTCGGCGCTGAGGATTGTTATTTCCGGCCTGTCAACGGGCTTAACATCGTGTTCCTTAACGGCGGCTTCGTAAACCGCGGGATACGCAATATCAAACGCATCATCCACAAACACATACCAGCCGTAGGTTCTTTCAATAACGCCCTTGGGCGCATGGCCCTTGCGGAAGCCGGGTATTGCGATGGTCTTGCGCAGCTTGATATACGCGCTGTCTATCGCCTTTTCAAAATCCGCAGCGGGAATGCTCATAGTGAGCTTCACCTGATTGCCCTCAAGCTTTTCAAAACTTGCCATAATATCCTCCGAACAATAAATAATCGTTACCGTACAGGCGGACATACCGCCGTCAGTATAGCTTATCACAACCCAATGCCTTTTGCAAACATAGTTTGTATCAAAATGCGCCTTTTTTCACATTGTTCGCAGTTTTTCACATTGACTTTTTGCTTATCAGGTAATATAATTCAGATAACCTAATTTTCCAAATTAGGTGTTGGCGTTTTAATTAACATAACATTTGAAAATACAGCACTTAATATGAAAGGAGCGTACCTGAAATGAAACAGATACTGCGCGCCAAGATATACGGCGATTCAATAATGAAGGGCACTATACTTGATGCGGGCTACCGCTACCATGCCATAATGAACGAATATTTGGTCAAGCTTTATAACCGCTTCGGCATAGAGGCCGAAAACCGCGCGCGCTTTGGCATAACTGTGCAGAGGGGACACAGCATACTGCTGCGCGACATTGACGAAGGGCTTGATTGCGAGATGGCGCTGATAGAATTCGGCGGAAACGACAGCGATTTTAAGTGGAACGAAATAAGCATGGCGCCCGATAAGGATCATTTTCCGCTGACGGCCATGGCCGATTTTAAGCAGAACATAACCTCAATGACGGAGGAGCTGCGTTCGCACGGCGTGCAGCCGATAATGATGACCCTGCCGCCGATAGATCCGAACAGGTATTTGGACTTTGTTTCGCGCAACGGCAACAGCCGCGAAAACATATTGAAATGGCTCGGCTACGTTGAAAAGATATATGAAACGCACAAGTCGTATTCCGACGCCGCCGCAAGCATAGCGCGCGAACGCATGGTTCCGCTTGTGGATGTGCGCAGCGCGTTCCCGTCGGGCGATGCGCTGGGCGAATACATGTGCATAGACGGCGTGCATCCCGATAAAAAGGGCTATCAGCTGATAGCGGACAGCTTTGCCGGCTTCTTTGAAAAAGCGTTAGCATAATAAATTTATTTTTCCATTCTTTGGCGCATATCATGTATGCGCCTTTTTGCCATACTATCGTCAGACCGAGTTTTTACATTCGTGGCGAAAGGCAGGCAGGAAATGGAAATAGCAATATGGATAGCGGCACAGGCGGCAATGTTTGGCCTGATATGGTGGTTTGTTTCTTCGCGGCGCGCAAAGGCGGAAGGGACACTCAAGCGCCGCCAGTCCGAGCGTATACGCGAGGAAAACGCCGAATTAAAGCAGCTTAGGGCAATGCGGGCAAGGTCGCTGAATATGCCGCTCAGCGAAAAGGCGCGGCCAACGCGCATGGAGGACATAATAGGCCAGCAGGAGGGCATACGCGCCCTGCGCGCGGCAATGTGCGGGCCCAATCCGCAGCATGTGCTGATATACGGCCCGCCGGGCATAGGCAAAACCTGCGCGGCAAGGCTTGTGCTGGAGGAAGCCAAGCGGCGCGCCGATTCGCCGTTCAACGCGGATTCAAGGTTCATTGAGCTTGACGCTACCTGCATCCGCTTTGACGAACGGAGCATTGCAGACCCGCTGATAGGCTCCGTGCACGACCCGATTTATCAGGGCGCGGGGCCGCTTGGCGCCCAAGGCATACCCCAGCCCAAGCCCGGGGCGGTTACAAAGGCGCATTGCGGAGTGCTGTTTCTTGACGAAATAGGCGAGCTTCACCCCGTGCAGATGAACAAGCTGCTTAAGGTGCTTGAGGATAGGCGCGTATTCTTTGAAAGCGCATATTATTCGCCGGATAATGCCGCCATTCCGCCGCACATACATGATATTTTCGCCCACGGCCTGCCTGCCGATTTCCGCCTTATAGGTGCAACCACGCGCAGTCCGGAGGATATACCCGCGGCACTGAGATCGCGCTGCGTGGAGCTGTTTTTCAATCAGCTTGGGCAGGAGGAATTGGAAAAAATAGCGGGCGACGCGGCAGGGCGGCTCGGCTTTGGCATAGACGACGACGCAATATGCGAATGTGCGCGATACAGCGGCGGCGGGCGCGATGCGGTGAACATGATTCAGCTTGCCGCGGGAGCCGCGCTTGAGGATGGGCGCGGCGATATTGTGACGGACGATATACGATGGGTTGCGCGAACCTGCCGCCATGCACGCCGCACATACGGCGAAATACGCCGCGAAAGCACGGCCGGCGTATGTGCCGGGCTTGCCGTAACGGGCAGCGGCGGCGGGGTAAGCATAGAAATAGAATGTACGGCGCGCCGCGTATGCGCAGGTCAGGGCAGGCTAAGGCTGCTCGGCATGGTTGAGGAGGAGGAAATAGACCTCCGTTCAAGGAAGCTCCGCCGCAAGGGGACGGCGCTTGCAAGCGCGCAGAACGCGGCGCTGTGCTTCATGACGCGCTTTGGGCTGGACATAGGCGATTATGACATAACGTTCAACGTGCCCGGCGGCATACCCATGGACGGGCCGAGCGCGGGCATTGCGCTTTGCGTTGCGCTGATGAGCGCAATAACCATGAAGCCGCCCATACCCATGCTTGCCATGACGGGCGAAATATCCTCCCGCGGGGAGGTGAAGCCCGTAGGCGGCGTGCGCGAAAAGCTTGCCGCAGGCATAGAGGCGGGCGCACAGACGCTTATAATCCCAAAGGCCAATTACGAGCCGGATTTTGACAGGCTGAACGCCACCATACTCACCGTTTCGGACATAACGGACGTTATGCGCATATCCTTCGGGCTAAGCTCCAAGGAGGAATGGATAGACGGCGTTATACCGCTTATGGCATAGCGTTTAGCATACAAAAGGCAGCTTATGTTCAAGCTGCCTTGCTCTTTTCATTCTACCCTTTCTATCAAGGTGCATTTCCTTGTTTGCTCATCTATTTCGCTTATTTCAAGGCCTCTTGCGCCGTTGCCCTTCTTCCATGTTTTGTGGTAAACAAAGTACAGCTTCCCGTTGGCGCGGATGTTTGCGGCAAAGCCTATAATATACGGCTCGCCCGTTTCAGCCTCGTTTTCATCCGTTCTGTTTCGGATAGCTTCCGCCGGCCCCGGCTCATCAACGTATTCGTAGTCCGTGCCTAATATGCGCCGCCATGCTTCGCACTGTTCAAAGCATTCCTTCGCCGCCTCTGTATGCTCCTTCTCCATGGCGGCCATGCTTCTTTGGCTTTCTATTTCCTGCTGATTTCTCTCAGTCGCATCCTTATCAAGCTCTATCTTCAATTCCGTTATGTTCAGCTTTTCGTCCGCCTTGGCCTTTATGTTGTATTCCTCGCCGTTTGAGAATAATACGGTGCATCTAATGCTTGAGCTTGACGGCAGCGAATAGTCATAATCTTCGGGGTCAAGGTAGCCGTACCGATATGGTTCTACCTTATAATATCCGTTCGGGTCAACATAGAACGGGTCTAACCAGCCGCTTTCGTTATAGCCTATCTGCCCGTTCCATTTTTCGCGCCCGCATATAAGATTAATATATTCTTCGCTGCTTTCAACATTCGCAATAAGCTCGGCCTTCCGCTCCGCCGCGGCCCGATTTGCCCTGTCCGTTGCAATCCTGCTTGTTATGGCTATTGCAAGGATTATTGCCGTCACCGCAAAGCCCGCTATGGCCCAGTTGCGCTGCACGCGGCGAAAATGCTCCTCATCTTCCCAATATTTGTTTTTCCA
>CABSAH010000138.1 GCA_902475645.1 uncultured Christensenellaceae bacterium
GAACGCATGCTCACCTTTGTGTTGCCGCAGCCGCGCTGCGCGGCGTTTATTGTCATGCCTATGCAGGCGAAGAACTGCCCGCTCATTATTATTCTGAAATACTTTACGGAATCGGCAATGTATTCCGCCTGCGCCCCCGCAAGGCGCATTATGGGCGCGGTCAAAAGGCAGGAAAGCGCAAGCATTACCGCGCCAAGAATAAGGTTTATGAGCAGCGCCTGCTTAAGCGTTTTTGATGCGCCCTCCATGTCCCCTTCGCCACGCCTTCTGGCGACAACGGCAGTAACGCCCATATTGAGCGAAAGTATGCCCGTCATCATGAGCATGCGCGGCTGCGCCGTTACGCCTACGGCGGATATCGCCTTGGGGCCCAAGGAGCTGACCATCATTGTATCCACGCTTGAAACAAGCGCGACGAGTACGCTCTCTATCGCGCTTGGCCATGCTATGGATAGGCATTTTCCGTATGCTCCTTTAGCCGAAGGAAGCTCCCCCCTTATAAGGGAGGGAGCGACCATACATTCGGGTGAAAATAATCTTTTTACAAGGCTTGCCATAAGCTTATTTCATCTTAATGGCGTTCCAGGCTTCGTTATATACGCTTATAAAATCGCCAAGGTCATGGAAAACGGTGCAGCGGTCCAGCACCTCCTTGGGCGGGTTATAGGTTTCGCTGGTGGTGAAATATTCATCCAGCATATCCATTGCGGCCTGATTGGGCGTGGAATAATAGATATATTCCGTGTTGCGCGCGGCTATTGCGCCGTCGTTCAGGAAGTTGATAAAGGCGTGCGCCGCTTCAACGTTCTTGGCGCTCTTGGGAATGACCACGTTATCGAACCAAACGTTGCTGCCCTCCTCCGGCACGGCGTAGGCAAGATCCTCGTTTTCGTCCATGCATACGAAGGCGTCGCCCGAATACAGCACCGCCATTGCCGCCTTGCCGTTAACCATGCTGGAGCGCATATTATCCGTGCCAAGGCCCTTCCTCAGCGGCTTTTGGGCAATCAGCAGATCGCGCGCCTGCGCTATTTCGTCCGCATTGCGGGTGTTCAGGTCATAGCCCAAGTATTTCAACGTTATGCCTATTGAATCGCGCACGCTGTCATACATCCATATCTGACCCGCATACTTTTCGTCCCAAAGTATGCCCCAGCTCGTTACCGGCTCTTCAACCATGGTGGTGTTGTAAAGTATGCCCACCGTGCCCCACATATAGGGCAGGGAGTATTTGTTGCCGGGGTCGAACGAATCGGTTATTTCAAGCTTATCCGCCATTATGTTCTTAACGTTGGGTATCTTGTCCATATCCAGCGGCAGCAGCAAATCGCTTGCAATAAGCTGCTCGATTATGTATTCGCTCGGGAAGCACATATCGTATACGCAGTCGGACGATTTAAGCTTTATGAGCATCTCCTCGTTGCTGGTCATTTCAACGTAGTTTATCTTAACGCCCGTTTCTTCTTCAAAAAGGGCTATAAGGTCGGGGTCTATATATTCGCCCCAGTTGAGTATGTTCAGCTCGCCGCCGATTTGGTCATATTGGTCGCCGTCGGAAAAAACGTCGCCGTTGTTGGCGGGGCCGTCGGTGCTGCTGCATGCGGCAAAGGCAAGCAGAAGCATAAGGGCAAGCGCAAGGCAGAGGAACTTTTTCATATTTCACTATCCTTTCATCTTTACTTTTTTATTCTGTATTTCATCCTCGCGCTCCTTGCTGATGCGCCTTAGGTTGACTATCAGCAGCAGCGTTACAAGGGGGATGAATATAATCGTTGCAAGGGCGGGGTTTACGCCCTTTGACCCGCGCGCGGCGGAGTACATATAAACGGACAAGGTGCTTCTTAGATCGCTTACAAAGTAGCTTACAACAAAATCGTCCAGCGACATGGTAAGCGCCATTATAAAGCCCGATGTTATGCCCGGCATTATATCGGGTATGACCACGCGCATCAGCGCCTGCATCGGGGAGCAGCCAAGGTCCAGCGCGGCCTCGTAAAGCATGGAGGAGCTTTGCCTCAGCCGCGGCATTACGGAGAATATTACATACGGTATGCTGAACGATATATGCGCTATCAAAAGCTTTACAATATCGCTCATCCTGTCCGCGCCGATTCTTGCAAGCACGCCGTTAACAAACGCAAAAAGCATCATGAACGTTATACCCGTAACAAGATCCGGATTGACCATGGGGAGCTGCGATATATTGAGTATAATGCTCTTTGGCCGCTTTTTCATGGAGTTTATGCCTATTGCGGCAAACGTGCCTATAACCGTTGCAACTATGCTGGTTACAATGGCAATTTCAAGCGTAAGCAGCAGCGCGCTGCCCGCCTCTCCCGAAAATACGTTTGTATAGTTTTCAAGCGTAAAGCCGTTCCAGCGGCCGAGATTGGCGTAGGATACCCTTCTGCCCGTTGAAAAATCGTTAAACGAAAATACCATAAGGTATATTATGGGAAGATACAGGAACAGCAGCATCAGCGCAAGGTAAACGTATTTCAGCGAACCCTTTACCCTTTTCACAGCAGATTCCCCCCTTCCTCATGATCCTTATCGAAGCGGTTCATAATGGCCGTGCTTATGAATACGCATATTAGCAATATTATGGCAAGCGTGCTGCCAACGGAATAATCCGCGCTGCCCGCGCTGCCCGCGGCCTGCTTGAACGCCATCTCTATTTCGTTGCCGTAAAGGTTATAGTTGCCGTTGCCTATAAGCGCGGGCACGGTGAACGCCGTTATTGCCGGAATGAACACCATTGTAATGCCCGAAACTATGCCCGGCACGCTTAGCGGCAGCACCACGCGGAAAAACGTCATGCGCCCGTTTGCGCCAAGGTCGCCCGAGGCCTCTATAAGGCTGCGGTCTATCTTTGAAAGGGAATTGTACAGCGGCATTATCATGAACGGTATAAAGTTATATACCAGCACCATCATAACCGCCCATACGTTGCCCGTAAGCGTTTTATCCGTCCAGCCCAGCATATTGGGTATTGCGTATTCCAATATTGCCTGCCATGCATAGGTTCTAAGCACAAAGTTCATCCACATGGGCACAAAGAACAGCACCGATATGAACGCGGCAATGGATTTTCGCATATTGGAAAGTATGTACGCCACGGGGTAGCCGAGCAGCAGGCAGAAAACGGTTGTGCCGGCGGCAATTTCTATGCTGACCCACAGCACGCGCCATTTTGCAATGTCGCTCAGCGTTGCCCATGCCCTTGAAAAGCTGAAGCTGCCGTTCACATTAAACGCATAGTAGAATATGAACACCATGGGCACCGCTATAAACAGCACCATCCAAACTATGTAAGGATAGGCGAACACCTTGCGCTTCATTCGTCCTTATCCTCCAGCTCCGCGTCCATCTCCGCCTCCAGCAGCTCGTCCGCCGTGGTGAAATCAAGCTCCTCGGGCTTAACGCTCTTGTGCATAATGTGTATGGCGTCCGGCAGTATTATAATGCCCACGTCGCTGCCGGGGGCAACGTAGTCGGTTGAATGAATTGTAAGCGTAACGCCGCAGGCTTCAACAAGGAATTCATAGTGTACGCCCATGAACAGCACGCTTTTGACCTTGCCGTGCAGGTGCGCGGCGGCGTCCGCGTCGCTCACCATGTCTATATCCTCCGGCCTTACCACAACGTCCACATGCTCGTTCTTCATAAAGCCGCTGTCCACGCATTCAAAATCCCTGCCCATGAAGTTGATGAGCAAATCCCTTTTCATTATGCCGGGCAGTATGTTGCTTTCGCCTATGAACTTTGCCACGAACACGTTCTTGGGCTCGTTGTAAATATCCGTGGGCGTGCCTATCTGCTGTATCTGCCCTTCGTTCATAACAACGATTGTGTCGCTCATCGTCAGCGCCTCCTCCTGGTCGTGCGTAACGAATATGAACGTTATGCCAAGGCGCTGCTGCATCTTTTTAAGCTCTATCTGCATCCCCTTGCGCAGCTTCAAATCAAGCGCGCCGAGCGGCTCGTCAAGCAGCAATACCTGCGGACGGTTAATAAGCGCGCGCGCTATTGCAACGCGCTGCTGCTGCCCGCCCGAAAGCTGATCTATCCACCGCTTGCCGTAGCCCTTCAGGTTAACAAGCTCCAGCATCTCGTTCACGCGCTCGTCAATCTCCTTTGCGCTCAGCTTTTTCAGCTTGAGGCCGAACGCCACGTTATCGTATACGTTAAGGTGCGGGAACAGCGCGTATTTCTGGAAAACGGTGTTTACGCGGCGCTTGTAGGGCGGCACGGCGGAAACATCCCTGCCGTCTATCAGTATTTTGCCCTCGGTAGGCAATGTGAAGCCCGCTATAAGGCGCAGCATTGTGGTTTTGCCGCAGCCGGAGGGCCCAAGGAGCGTAAGGAACTCCCCGTCGCGTATATACAGGTTTATATTTTTAAGCGCGTCATCCTCGCCGTAGGTTTTGCGTATATCCACAAGGTCTATAAGATGCTTTGACATTTATTGTCACCCTCCTGATTTATTATTAAAAGCTGGGCGGCGTGGAAACCCACAGCACCTTTGCCTCGCGCTTTGTGTCGTTTGAAATATAGTGTACGGCGGTGGGCTTGAAGCAGAAGCTTGAGCCCTTCCTTACCTTGTAGCTTTCGCCGCCTATATGCAGCGTTATTCCGCCAAGCAGTACATAGCCGAATTCCTCGCCCTCGTGCGGGTCCTGCTCCCATGTTTTGCCCCCGCTTTGCAGCGTTA
>CABSAH010000139.1 GCA_902475645.1 uncultured Christensenellaceae bacterium
AAAGCTGTCCCCGCAAGTTGTTCCCCCTCAGTCACGGCTTGCGCCGTGCCAGCTCCCCCGCAAGCGGTGGAGCCTTTTGGACTCCCTCAGTCAAACCTTCGGTTTGCCAGCTCCCTCAGTGAGGGAGCCTTTTGGTGTTGTGCAAACTCCGTTCCCCAAAAGTCTCCCCGAACGGGGAGGTGGCAATGAGCGTCAGCGAATTGACGGAGGGGTTGCAGCGCGGCTGCTGTTTGTTTGCTCACCCGCCCGCCTCCATCCCTGAGGGAGGTGGCTTTTGCGAAGCAAAAGACGGAGGGAGTTAAAAACAAGCCGTGCCGAAAGGGGTGTAGGTTAAAGCCGCATCCGCGCTACCCAAACACGGCAACGCGGCTTATCGGGGCGACGCGCACGGCTATGCGGCCAATTATGCGCTCGGCACTGACTATCAGCTCCTCGCGGGCGACGCTTTGCATGTTGCTTCGCGCATCGGGCAGCAGAAGGAACGCCCCCTCGTCCACGGTCACGGCGTCCATGTCCATGGGGCAGGGCGATGATATGTAATTCTCTTTTAGCAGGCAGCCGTTTATGTATATCCGCCCGTCCTTTATGGCAACGCTCTCACCCGCAAGGCCAACTACGCGCCCCGTGTATACGCCGCTGCCGTATGCGGGGCGGTAGCAGAGCATATCGCCGCGCTTTGGGGAAGCGAACATGAGCGAAAGCTTATCGCACAGCACGGTGTCGCCCTGCGCAAGCGTGGGCTCCATGCCGCCGTCCTCTATTATAACCGCCGTGAACCAAACCGTGAATATAAGCGCCACAACGCACGCAGCCGCAAGTATGCTTGCGGCTATTGTATATGCATTCAGCTTTTTATATTCGCTTTTGTTTCGCGCGGCCCTTGGGGAAAGCTCCATATCATATGCTCCTTGCCGCATACAGCGGCCATATCACAAAGTGCGCGCGCCCGGTTATGCGCTCATAGGGTATCGAGCCTACGCCCCATGTGCGGCTGTCCTTGCTGTTGTTGCGGTTGTCGCCCACCACGAATACGCTGTTTTTCGGAACGACGACCTCGCCCATATCCAAATCTATTCCGCCCCGGTCATTCCAATATGCGGATTCCTCAAGCTCCTCGCCGTTTATGTATATTATGCCGTTCTGAACGCTTATCGTTTCGCCGGGCAAGCCTATAACGCGCTTTACGCAGCTTACGGTATAGCCGGGATAATAGCATATAATTATGTCCCCGCGCTTGGGCGCGCTGAACCAAAGGCTTACCTTTTCAACGAACATACGCTCCCCGTTCAGGAGCGTAGGATACATGCTTTCGCCGTCCACAAGCGTGGGCTCGGTTATAAAAAGCCTTATTGACAGCGCAAGCGTTATCACTATTATAAGCGAAACTATAAAGCGCCTGTCGGAATCCCTTTTGTATACGGGGTCCTTTTCGTGCAGCGCATCCGCCGACTTTTTAAGCGCGTTCAGCCTGCGCTCGTTAACTGCTTTACTGCTCATTTTCACCTCCGCGTGCGATTATGCGCTTCACACGCTTCAAAAAATCCACCCTGTCCATCATAACCGTATGCCCGCATTGGCAGCATTTAAGCTTTATGTCCGCGCCCGTGCGCGTTATCTGCCAAAGCCTGCCGCCGCATGCATGGGGCTTTTTCAGCTCCGCCGCATCGCCAACGTTAAAGCTTTCCGTCATTTTCGCTCCGCCCCCATGCCCTGTGCCGGCGGAAGCTTTATCCCCCCGCGCACAAAGCTGTCCAGTATCCTTTTTCTAAGCTCCCTTTGCACCGCCCAATGCTCAAGCGGCTTTACGCTTACGGCAAGCCTTAACGTTTTTGCAAAGGGGCTTATGTCGTTCACGCCGTATACGTTGGGCGCTTGGCATACCTTATCCGCAATTTGGGCGCAGTAAGCCTCCGCCTCCTGCCGCATAAGCTTAATTGCCGCATCGGTATCGGCGTCGAGCGCAACGGGTATATCCACTATTGCCAGCGAATTTGTGCGCGAATAGTTGGTAAGCGTGCGTATTGTGCCGTTTGGTATAACGCTAAGCTCCCCGGTGAACGCGCGCACGGTGGTTGTGCGAAGGCCAATCGATTCAACCGTTCCCGTAACGCCGCCCGCGTCTATCATATCGCCTACGGAAAACTGATCCTCAAACAGGAAGAAGAAGCCGTTCACAACGTCCGAAATAAGGCTTTGCGCGCCTATGCCTATTACAACGCCGCCTATTCCCGCCGCCGCAAGCAGGGATTTTACGCTTGACCCGAAGCCAAGCTCGCCCGCCACAAGCGCCGCCGCTATGAAGTAGGTTACGTATTTTACTATGCTTGCTATGAGCGTTTCCGCGGTTTCGGCACGCTTTTTCTTAACGGGGTCGGTTATCAGCCCGCGCTTTGAGGAAAGCCGCTTCATCAGCCGCCGCACGCCGCGCGTAATTACGATTGCCGCTATTACTATGAAAGCTATGTTTATAATGCTTGTAACAAAGCCAAGCCCCTTTTGGCTGAGCAGCTCGTCAACCGCGCTTATGAACAGCATCATTTTTTTGCCTCCGCGCCGCCCGTGCGGGCAGCTTTCCCAATATTATAGCAACGCCTGAGCGCATTAGTCAATCAATCGTCCTCATTATCCTCCGCGTCCCAATTAAACATACCGCCCGAATAATTAGAGCCGCCCGAATACCCGTACAGCAAATCGCTTGCGTTCTGCGCCATGCCAAGCTCCGCATACGCGGCGTTTAGCGCGTCAACCATGCTTGCGCTGTATTGGTCAAGATAGGGCTTACATTCGCGCCGTATAGCCGTTGCAAGCTTGCCCTTGAGCGCGGACAGCGTTCCCCTTGTTCCGGAGGAAAGATAGGAGGAATAGCTTTTCTGTATGCTTTTGGCTTCATTATATAAAAGCGTTGCGGTGTAAAGCTCGTTCTGTATGGCCGCGTTGTTCTCCGCTGCCGCCGCAAGTATGCTTTCGCCGTCCACGTCCTCCGCAATTTCGGCGTTAACGTTGAAAACTTCCTTTATAAGCGCTATCAGCTTTCCCCTGTCCACAAGCCAAACGTCGCGCCCATAAAGCCTTGCGAATCTCCCCGCTATCATGTGCCTGTCAAGCTGCTCCGCATCCATGCGCACAGCCACGAGCGAAAGCGCGCATATCTGCTCAAACGAAAGGTCGGTTTCTATGCAGTCCGATACCGCCTTGTATATCTTTGGCAGGTTGGCTATCTGCCCCGTGGACTTCATCTGGTTGAATATGGCCTTGAGCATCCTCTGCTGCCTGTCCGCACGGGCTGTATCGCTGCTGCCCTTCCTTTGGCGGCAATAGTCCAGCACGCCCTGCCCGTCCAAATGCTGCATACCCGGGTGCAGCTCGCGCCCGTTCATGCGCACCTCAATATCCACGTCGTAATCCACGCCGCCCATGGCGTTTACTATTTCCTTAACTGCCGTCATATCAAAGCTTACATAATAGTTGACCGGTATGCCGCCCAGCAGCGCGCTTACGGTGTTCATCTCGCTTTGATAGCCGCCCTTTTTCATCATGCCGCCGCGCGAAAACGCCTCGTTTATTTTGTTGTACGGGTCAAGCGGGTCTATAAGCTCACCCTTTTTATTGTATAGCTTAACGTAGCTGTCCCGCGGGAAGCTTATCATGTCCACGTCGCCGGTTTTGAAATTGACCGTTACCATTATTATGGTATCCGAACGGAAGGAGTTGGATTCCATCCGCTCCTCGCTCCTATCTATGCCCAGCACCAGTATGTTCACCCTGTTTTTCATGAACGAAAGATCCGCCATGCTTTCAAGCTCCGCCTCGCTAAGCGGCGTGGGAGTCGGCTCCGGCGTAGGCTCCGCCGCTTCGGTGGGGACTATGGTTGCCGCCGCCGATGTCGGCACGGGCGTTTCCGGCGCCGCGGTAGGCTCAATGTCCACGGGCGCGGGCGTTTCCCGCATATGGTCAAATACGTTTGAAGGATTGTTTATCCTTATATAGAATATGCCTATCGCCGCCGCGCATATAAGCACCGCCGCCAGCAGCGCAATAAGTATCACCTTAACCGTTTTGTTCATACAAAATGCCTTTCCTCCGCGCCGATGCCTGCCATCCGCGCCGATGCATGAATTATACAACAAATTCCGCCATATAGCCACAAATCCCATGCAACGGAAAGATGAAAGTTTTTTGAATTTTTGGCGGGGACAGCGTGGAGAATGGAAAGTGAAGTGATAATGCGAAATTCAGATGAGGTCAATCAGGGGCGCGTGGCGGGTTTGAGCTGTTCCCCGTTGGACTCCCTCCGTCTTTTGCTAACGCAAAATCCACCTCCCTCGGGGATGGAGGCGGGCGGGTGAGCAAACAAACAGCAGCCCCGCGCAACCCCTCCGTCAATTCGCTGACGCTCATTGCCCCCTCCCCGTCAGGGGAGGCTTTGTGTAAGAGTTTGTGCAACGGTGAAAACGGCGCGTGGCGGCTTTGAGCTGTTCCCCTTTCGACCGTTCGCTAACGCTCACGGCCACTTTCCCCGCACGCGGGGACAGCTTTTGGGGCGGTGGTTGTGCAAACAAAAAAGGCTCCACCGCAAGCGGGGGAGCTGGCACGGCGCAAGCCGTGTCTGAGGGGGAATATCTCGCGGGGACAGCTTTTGGGCGGTGTTTGCACAAAACCAAAAGGCTCCACCGCTTGCGGGGGAGCTGGCACGGCGCAAGCCGTGACTGAGG
>CABSAH010000140.1 GCA_902475645.1 uncultured Christensenellaceae bacterium
AAATTGGTATATTATAATTATAAAATACAGGCTTAAATATAGCAATTTATGCGGCGAATAATGTACCAATTCTTTTAAGCTAACCCTTTGCGGGGTCGATTGGTACTGTCCGCGCGGCGGTTGCTGTACCAATTTTCGGGGGACGGCATGATAACCATAGATTTTTCGCAGAAAACGCCCATATACAAGCAGCTTGTGGAGCAGCTAACGCGCATGATAAAGAGCGGGGAGCTGAAGCCCGGGGACAGGCTGCCCACGGAGCGGGACTTGGCCGAAACGCTGTGCATAGCGCGCGGCACGGTCAAAAAGGCATACAAGGAACTGAGCGACAACAATATAATAGAAGTGATACACGGCAGCGGCAGCTATGTTTATAACGACAGGGAAACAATAGACCTTGATGCGCGCATAAAGGCTGCGGAGCTGATGGAGCAGACATACGACCGCATGGCGGCGATGGGGCTGAGCCACAAGGAGATAAACACGCTGCTGCACATTGCGCTTGCCAAAAAAGCGCCGCCGGAAAGCTACGCCCGCATAGCGGTAATAGACTGCAACCCGGAATCGCTTTCCGTATTCAAGCGGCAGCTAAGCTATATTCCGGGCATAGTGGTATCCTCCTTTTTTGTGGATACAATAATAATGGACGACGACGCGGACGCGCTTATGAACGACTATGATTTGATATTAACCACCGTTACGCATTACGATACCGTTGCAAAAAGCCTGAAGCGCAACAGGGAAAAGCTTATGGCGGCTGATGTTTCACTAAGCCGCGGCACGATAGTGAGCCTTTGCGCCCTGCCGCATGAAAGCACGATAGGCATACTGTGCCAAAGCAACAAATTCGCCAACCTTATAACGGAGCAGGTGGAGCTGTTCGCCTTCCGCAAAAAGGCCGCGGGCGTATGCTTTGATACGGACGAAAAGACCATGCGCCGCTTTATGCGCCGCTTCCGCGCCATTATAGCCGCGCCCGACAGCCCGCTTTTCGACCCCAACCAAACGGGCAGCCTGCTTGACGAATACACCGCCGCGCACGGGCAGGTAATAAAATTCGATTATCTCATAGACCGCGGCTCGCTGCTGCACATAGAGGAGCAAATAGACCGCATAATAGGCGACAAGGCGCGGTGAAGGGGAGGGCGGAGCTTGCGGCTCGTTGTATGCTTTAACCCCTCAGTCAGCTACGCTGACAGCTCCCCGTTCGGGGAGCCTTTTTGGTTTGCTTTACAACCTCCCACATTAAGCCTGCCCTGAAAGGGGAGGTGGCAATGAGCGACAGCGAATTGACGGAGGGGTTGCAACGGGGCTGCTCTTTGTTTGCTCACCCGCCCGCCTCCATCTCTGAGGGAGGTGGCTTTTGCGAAGCAAAAGCCGGAGGGAGTCAAACGGGGAATGTCTCGGCTGTGGTTTTCGCTTCACAACAGCCGGAGGGAGTCAAACGGGTGTATCTTGAAAGTGGCTTTGCGTTTTTTTACCGTTCCCCCTCATTCCTCATTCCTCATTCCCCCTACCTCACCCTGCGTGCCTGCACCACGAAGCGGGAGCCGTCCTCCTCCTCGGTGCAGGTGGTGAGGGTCAGCACCTGGTCGGCTTGGCCGATGGATACGGTGTCGGATACGTTGGAGCTGGGCGCGGTGCGGGCGTAGGCCGCCATGTCCGCCATGTAGCTTTCAAAGGCGGCGTTGTCGGCGAAGCGGGTTTCAACGTAGTTTATCATGTGGCCGTCAACAAGCGGTATCACCGCCGCAAGGTATATTTCCCAAATGGTGTCCGTGCCGTCCCAGTTGAAGGATATTATGCGGTTTTCGGAAAAGAAGCTCTTTTGCTTAAAGTTGAGCAGCCCGTGGAACATGGTTCCGTTCTTCATGTCATGCCCGTAGAGTATTATGTGCTTCTGCTGCTCGCGGTCGGCATTGCGAAAGTCCATGAATATTGCGCCGTGCTTGCTTTCTTCCTTTAATATATTGTGGTTAAGGTAAAATTCGTTGTCGTCCGTGCGCACAACGGGGTAATCTATGCTCGTGCCGGGTATGCTTACCCAGCCTATAACGTCGCGGTTCTTTTCGCGCGCTTCATTGTATGCCAAAATAGGCAGCACGTCCCCCGGCTCCGCTACGCCGTCAAGCGAAGTTGAGCCCGCGTTGTCCTGCCCCGGCATGGGCGTGCGCCCCGGCGCGTGAGTGCGCTCCGGCCGCGCGGTGGTTATGCTTCCCGGCAGCGTTACCGTTACCACGGGCAGCGTATTGTCCGGCGTGGGGGAAGCGTCGCCCTGCATCAGCGAGCAGCCGCATAGCAGCGCCGCCGCAAGCGCCAAGGCCGCCGCCGTAATTCTTTTCAGCATTGCAAGTTTCCTCCTTGTGCATACATATATGGTTAAATTATAGCCTATCGCGCCCGCCCAAACAAGCCGCCGTGCGTTCAAAATGCGATTATGGCGCAGCTTTCGCGTAATTTTTATAATTTGTTCAAAAATAGCAGGTGCATGGTTGGCAGTATTGTGGTAAAATACTAATATTATTGGGATACGATTAGTTTTCCCGCCGGAGGGAGTTAATTTATATGGGCCTGTTTGAATTTAACGACGTCGGCATAGACCTTGGCACGGCGAGCATTTTGGTATACGTTCGCGGAAAGGGCATTGTGCTGAGGGAGCCGAGCGTTGTTGCCGTGGAAAAAATCACGGGACGCATACTTGCAATAGGCGAGGAAGCGCGCAGGATGCTTGGCCGCACGCCGGGCAACATAACCGCCATACGCCCGCTTAGGGACGGCGTTATATCAAATTACGACATTACCGAAAGGCTGCTGCACCATTTCCTTAAAAAGGTGGTCGGCACGCATGTGTTCTTCAAGCCGCGCGTGGTGGTTTGCGTGCCAAGCGGCGTAACGGAGGTTGAAAAGCGCAGCGTTATTGACGCCACCGAGGAGGCCGGCGCAAGGCATACCTATTTGATAGAAGAACCCATTGCCGCGGCGATAGGCGCGGGTATTGACATTGCGGAGCCGCGCGGCAACATGGTGCTGGACATAGGCGGCGGCACGAGCGACATTGCCCTAATATCCCTTGGCGGCGCGGTGCTTTCAACGTCCATAAAGATTGCGGGCGATAAGTTTGACGAAGCCATTGTGCGCTATATGCGCAAAAAGCACAACCTGCTCATAGGCGAACGCACGGCGGAGGAAATGAAAATACGCATAGGCTCGGCCTATCCGCGCAAGGAGCAGCTTTTTATTGACGTTAAGGGCAGAAACCTGATATCCGGCCTGCCGCAGACGATTGTTGTAAGCAGCAACGAAATGATAGACGCGCTTGAAGAGCCGCTCCAGGCCATACTTGAAAGCGTAAGGAGCATGTTTGAGCGTACCCCGCCCGAGCTTGCAAGCGACGTTGCCGAAAACGGCATATGCATAACCGGCGGCGGCGCGCTGCTTTACGGCATAGACAAATTCATTTCCGAGCATACCAAGGTTCCCTGCTACATTGCCGAGGATCCCATATCCTGCGTTGCAATAGGCACGGGCAAGGTGCTTGAAAGCATAGACGACTTTACGCGCGGCGCGGTATACGATTACCGCCGCGGCGAATATTATCTGGATAGCTGATATAAAACAATGCAAAGCCTCCCCGATTAACGTCAGGGGGGCTTTTTTTGTGCAGGCGGTAGACTTGTTCATATTTGCATGGTATGCTTTAGTTAATTAAAACGGGAGCTGCGTACCCGACAGGCTTCGGTTTTAATTGAGCTTTTCAGTATTTGCGGGGATAGAAACATGGGAATTATTAAAAACGATATACCTATATTGGAGTTTGATACGGAACAAAAGGCAGTAATAAGCCCCGTGCATGAAAATTTGAATCTCAAGCTTCCCAAGAAAGGCGTGTTTGCATTCCTTGGCAATTATATAGACGAGTATGCTTACAAAACCGATGCCAAGCAAGTATCGTCGTTCATCAGCGCCACCAAGAAATACCCCGTTTATATAACCAAATATAAAGGGGAGGAAATAGTTCTTTGTCAAGCCCCCGTCGGTGCGGCGGCGGCTGTTCAAATACTTGACTGGCTAATAGGCTATGGGGTCTGCGAAATCATTTCCGCCGGCAGCTGCGGCGCCCTTGAGCATTTTGAGGAAAGCACGTTTCTTATACCAAGTAAAGCATTGCGTGATGAAGGAACATCATATCACTATGCGCCGCCTTCACGCTTTATGGAAATCAGCGAAAGAGCAAGAAAGGCTATTGAAAAAACGGTGCTTGAACACCATATGAAATATCAGGAGGTCATAACATGGTCAACAGACGGCTTTTTCCGCGAAACAAAAGAAAAAGTAGAGTATCGTAAAAGCGAAGGCTGCTCCGTTGTGGAAATGGAGTGTTCGGCGCTTTCGGCGTGTGCGGCTTTCAGAAAAGCCACATTTGGAATGATATTATATACGGCGGATAGCCTTGCCGATGTTGATAAATACGATGAACGGCATTGGGGCGGCAATGCATACGAATATGCGCTTACATTGTGTCTGGATGCGGTATTGGCCTTATAATGTCCGATTTGCCGAACCGATAAAGGACGCGCTTATGTACACCTTTCAGTGTACCGCGCTATCATCCCTTGCCTCTCCCCTTGGTGTACCGCACGGGCATCCCTTGCCTCTCCCCTTGGGAGAGGTGGCCGAGCGCAGCGAGGACGGAGAGGGCAAACAATG
>CABSAH010000141.1 GCA_902475645.1 uncultured Christensenellaceae bacterium
GCGGCTTCCTTGTTAAGCCGTTCGCGCTCCTTGTCCACGTCTATAAGGTCGCTCAAGGGTATGAACGCCTCCGCAGCCTGCGCCACGGCGGAAACGGCGTTTTCGGGTATGCCCGTCTTATCCTGCTGAACGGAAACATGCTCAGCGCCCGCAAGCTTCATTATGTACGGTATGCTCGCTTCGAGCGCCTCCGCCCTTGCGCCGTGGGTTACAAGCGTCATGCTCAGCTTGCGGCTTGGCGCAACGTTCATTTCGGCGCGTATGTTGCGCGTTGCGCGGATAAGGTCCATTACCTCCTCCATAGCCTCCGCTTCCTCCGGGAAGTCCCATTCCGCCTGCGGCTTTGGCCATGCGGAGCGCATTATGGTTTCCTCGCTGTTGGGCAGGTTGAGATACAGCTCCTCCGTTATAAACGGCATGAACGGATGCAGAAGCTTCAGCGAATCCGTAAGCGCGCGGCAGAGTATTGCGCGCACGTTGGCCTTCTGCTCCTCATCGTCGCCGTTCATGCGGGGCTTGGCAAGCTCTATGTACCAATCGCAGAATTCCGTCCAAACAAAGTCGTATATCTTCTGCGCCGCAAGGTTAAGGTCAAAGCCGTCCATATTGGCGGTTATGCCGCGTATGATGGTATTCAGCCTGTTAAGCAGCCACTTGTCCGCAATGTCAAGCTTGCTTATGTCTATTTCGCCCACCTCGGCGTCGCCTATGTTCATCAGCACAAAGCGCGTTGCGTTATAAAGCTTGTTGCAGAAATTGCGCGCGGCTTCAACCTTCTTTGTGCCGAAGCGCATATCGCCGCCCGCGCCGTTGCCCGTAACAAGGCTGAAGCGCAGGCTGTCCGCGCCGTATTGCTTTATTATTTCCAGCGGGTCTACGCCGTTGCCCAGGGATTTGGACATTTTGCGCCCCAGCTCGTCCCTCACAAGGCCGTGTATGTAAACGTTGGAGAACGGCTTTTGGTGCATGACCTCCATACCGAACACTATCATTCTGGCTACCCAGAAGAATATTATGTCGTAGCCGGTAACAAGGGTGCTTGTGGGATAGAAGTATTCAAGCTCCTTTGTATGCTCGGGCCACCCAAGCGTTGAGAACGGCCACATGCCGCTGGAGAACCAGGTATCCAGCACGTCCTCATCCTGATGCACATGGCCGCCGCACTTGGGGCAGCACGCGGGCGCGGATTCCGCAACCGTGGTTTCGCCGCAGTCGTCGCAGTAATACGCGGGAATTCTGTGTCCCCACCAAAGCTGGCGGGAAATGCACCAGTCGCGTATGTTCTCCATCCAGTTGTAATAGGTTTTGTCGAACCGCTCCGGCACGAATTTGACCTCGCCGCTTTTAACAACGTCTATCGCGGGCTTTGCAAGGGGCTTCATGCTTACGAACCATTGCTTGCTCACCAGCGGCTCCACCGTGCTGTGGCAGCGGTAGCAGGTGCCAACGTTGTGTCCGTAGGGTTCGATTTTAACAAGCTGTCCCGCCGCTTCAATATCCGCAACAAGCCTTTTCCTGCATTCCATGGTGGTCAGCCCCTCGTATGCGCCGCCAAGCTCGTTTATATGCCCATCGTCCGTGAATACGCGCAGCATGGGCAGGCCGCACCTTGCGCCCACCTCAAAGTCGTTGGGGTCGTGCGCAGGGGTTATTTTGACCGCGCCCGTGCCGAATTCCTTTTCAACGTATTCGTCCGCCACAATGGGTATTTCGCGGCCTATAACGGGCACAACCACCGTTTTGCCTATAAGGTCTGCGTAGCGTTCATCCTCGGGATGCACGGCTATTGCGGTATCGCCCAATATGGTTTCGGGGCGGGTGGTTGCAACGGTTATGGAGTAGCTTCCGTCCGGCGCATCGTAGCGCACATGCCAAAGGTGGCTCTGCTGCTCCTCGTATTCCACCTCCGCATCGCTCAGCGCCGTTTTGCAGCACGGACACCAGTTTATAATCCTGTCCCCGCGGTAAATCAGCCCCTTGCTGTAAAGGTCAACGAATACCTTTGTAACGGCCTTGGAGCAGCCCTCGTCCATTGTGAAGCGTTCGCGGTCCCAGTCGCAGCTTGCGCCCAGCTTTTTAAGCTGGTTCACTATCCTTCCGCCGTATTCCTTTTTCCAGTCCCATGCCCGCTTTAAGAAAGCCTCGCGCCCAATGTCGCGCTTGTCAAGGCCCTCCTTGGCCATCTGCTCTATTATCTTTACCTCCGTTGCAATGGATGCATGATCCGTGCCGGGCAGCCACAGCGTTTCAAAGCCGGACATGCGCTTGTAGCGTATCAGCGCATCCTGCAGCGTTTCGTCTATGGCGTGGCCTATGTGCAGCTGTCCCGTTATGTTCGGCGGCGGGATAACTACGCAGTACGGCTCCTTATCGGGATTGGGCTCGGCGTGGAAATAGCCGTTCTTTTCCCATTTTTCATACAGCCTGTCCTCCACACCCTGATGATCGTAGGATTTAGGCATCTCCTTCATGGTACTCTCCTCCTTAAAAATATTTTGCATTGTTAAAAATAAAAGGAGCCTCTGCCCTGAATAAAGGACGGAAGCTCCGCGGTACCACCTTTGTTGGGCGAATATTCGCCCCAACTCCATGCGCCTTAACGCGGCGCGCACGTTTTAAGCTACTGTTGTTTCGCCCAAAATAGCTCCAAAGCGACCTTCCGCCAATCTTCGCAAGCGACCCTTTCAGCCGATGAAGCCGCATCTCTTTTGCAAAGGAGCTTGGCGTACTCCTCTTCCTCAACGCTGTATATATGCCTATATTCTATTCGCCGCAGCCCGCTTTGTCAAGCCGAAAAAGTCCGCGCCCCAACAACGCATTTGCATATGCACCTTCATCATGATAAAATGCAGGCATCACTTGCGGAAGGGGAGGCAAACGGCATGAAGGCGCTACCCAATGAATTTCTGCTGCGTATGCAGGCGGAGCTTGGCGGCGGATACGCGGCGTTTTTGCAAAGCTACGATAATGAATGCGTGCGCGGGCTTAGGGCGAACACGCTTAAAGGGGACGCGGATGAAATTGTCGCGCTTTGCCCCGTAAGGCTTGAACGGGTGGAGAATACGGCGGACGGCTTCCGCCTTACGGAAGCGTGGGACGGGGCGGGGCTTAGCCCCATGCACGCGGCGGGGCTTATTTATATGCAGGAGCCGAGCGCAATGCTTGCCGTAGCAATAGCGGATATACAGCAGGGCATGAGGGTGCTTGATATGTGCGCGGCTCCGGGCGGCAAAACAGGAGCGGCGGCGGCAAGGCTGAACGGGCAGGGGCTTATTGTATCCAATGAAATTGTGCCTAACCGCGCAAAGATACTCGAATCAACCGTTGAGCGCATGGGCATAGCCAACTCCGCCGTGATAAGCCGCAGGCCGGACGAGATTGCAAAAGCTCTGCCCGAATATTTCGACAGGGTAATAGTTGATGCGCCGTGCAGCGGGGAGGGCATGTTCCGCAAGGATGAACGCGCAATAGCCGAATGGAGCGGGGAGCATGTTGCCGCCTGCGCCAACAGGCAGCGGCTTATACTTGAAAGCAGCGCACAATGCGTTGCCAAGGACGGTATGCTAATCTATTCCACCTGCACATTTTCACGCGAGGAAAACGAGAATAATGTTGAGTGGTTTTTGAATACGCACGGCGATTTTGAGCTTGTTGAGCAGCACAGGCTCTATCCCCATACGTTTGCGGGGGAAGGCCACTTTGCCGCGGCGCTCAGGCGAAGGGGCGGCAATACGCGCCAATATGCCCCGCTTAGGCTTAAAGCGTGCAGGGATAAGGCGTATGCCGATTTTATTGATGATACATTCACCGTGCCGCCCAAGGGCACGGCGTATGAATACATGAACGGGGTGAACATAATTTCAGCCGAGCTGCCCGACGCCATAGCGCCAATGCTCAGGCGAAGCGCGGGTATATATGCAGGGGATCTGCAAAAGGGACGCTTTGTGCCGCACCACACGCTTGTTATGGCGGAGCACGGCGGCGAATACGCCCGTATGCTATCGCTTGACGAAGGCGATACGCGCCTTGCGGCATATATGCGCGGGGAGGAAATAGACTGCATGGAGCATTGGCGCGGGTATTGCGCCGTGGCGTATCGCGCGCACCCGATAGGCTGGGCCAAGGCCGTGGGCGGCAGAATGAAGAACCATATCCCCAAGGGGCTTAGAACAAGGTGAAGGGCAAGGGGCACGGCTTAATGTTTAAGCCATGCCCCTAAAATATTTTATATTACAGAGAATACTTGCGGACAACGTTGCGCAATGCAATAGCGGATTTTATAAACCAATCATATGATTCAGGCCATGTATCTGAAGAATCATTTATATCAAAGCTGCGTTTTATAAGAATCCTGCATGCTTTGCTTGCCATGCGCCATTCAACATCTACACCCAATTCTTGGCTTATTTGCGCCGCGTGCAGCTTATAGTTTTCAAATAATTCCTTGTCAGCGGGTATGTATA
>CABSAH010000142.1 GCA_902475645.1 uncultured Christensenellaceae bacterium
TGACGGAGAGGGTGTTTTTGTTGGAGGACACAATGCACATTTTGATCTGTGATGGTGCTTGGCAGGCACCGACTTTATTATAATGTCGAATTATATCGAGTGTCAATGCTTAAAACTCGTTATAAAACACCAGCTCTTTTTCGTCCTTAAACTCAAAATGGCCGGGGTACGGCTCCGCATCGGGCGCGGGATAGCCCATCATAAGCATGGCGGAGGCTTCGTAATTATCGGGCAGGGCGAATTCCTCGCGCACTACCTGCGGGCGGAAATGCATTACCCATGTCGTGCCGACGCCTATGCTTGCGGCCTCCAGCATCATGTGCGTGGTGACGATTGCCGCATCTATATCGTAGCTCTTTTTGCCGTCGTATTTGCGCGTCCAGCATGCATCCTTATCGCTGCAAATAAGCAGAGCGGTGGGCGCGTTAAAGTGGCAGGCCGTGCATTTTTTAAGCTTTTCCAGCGCCTCGTCGCTGTTTATTACCAAAATGCGCTGCGGCTGCTCGTTGTGCGCCGTGGGCGCAAGCATACCCGCCTTCAGTATTTTGTTCAAATCGTCGCTGCTAACCTTTTCTTCCTTAAACTTCCTTACGGAATAACGCTTTGCGGCCAGTTCCAGAAAATCCATAAGTACATTCTCCTTTATAAGCTGTGGTTTATTATATATTATCATACGGGCGCATAAAAGTGAATAATGATAAGCACATAAGGCTTGGGAGGTGACACCATATGGCAAGGGGAAAGGCGGGCGCGCCTGCGGCGCTTGTGCTGCTGAAGGCGGCGTTTATAGGCTGCGTTGTAAGCATTGCGTTAATAATGGCGTTTGCGCTGCTGATGTGGAAGCAGGTGGCGGGCGTGGAGCTTATTCCGATAGTAAACGCGGCAATAAAGGTTATTGGCGGGGCGGCGGCGGGATTCTTTGCGCAAAGGGGATGCGGCAGCCGCGCGTGGCTTTTCGGCGGGGCGGCGGGGCTGATATACGCGGTTATAGCTTATGCGCTCTTTTCCGTATTAAGCGGCGGCTTTGCGCTGAATGCGGCAATGCTCAGCGATATGGGCATAGGGCTGCTGTCCGGTATGCTGTGCGCGATGATTGCGCGGGCCGTTGCGCGCTGAAAAGGCATAAATGCGGCGTAACGGTCAAGTTCCCCTATGTTGATAAGCTGTTTTGTGATATAATTAAAATATTATGAACATAACCGTACATAACCGCAGCTTATTACCGCGAAGGGAGGACACGCTGTGCTTAGACTGATATGCAAGGCGCCGGAGCAGCCGCGCGAGCGCGTGCGCGCAATGGCGGAGGAATTGGGCATAAGCCCGCGGACGGCTGAGCTTTTGCTGTCCAGAGGGATAGACGATTGCGACGCGGCGGCGCGCTTCCTGAACCCTTCCGAAAGCGCGCTTGAGGACGCATATCTTTTGAAGGATATGGATAAGGCCGTGGCACGCATAAGAAGGGCAATAGCTTTGGGCGAAAAAATAGTCGTATTCGGAGACTATGACGCCGACGGCGTATGCGCAACGGCAATAATGCTAAGCTGCCTTAGGCGGCTTGGCGCAACGGCGGAATACATGATACCCTCGCGGCATGAGGATGGCTACGGCATGACAATGAAAAGCGCGGAGCAGCTTTTCAACATGGGCGCGAACCTTATTATAACGGTTGATAACGGTGTAAAGTCCGCGGCGGAAACGGAGCGCTGCTACGAGCTTGGTATGGAGGTTATAGTTACCGACCATCATATACCGGGCGACACGCTGCCCAAATGCGAGGCGCTGATACTATGCGGCAATGCGGACGAATATCCAAACCGGCATATATGCGGCGCGGGGCTTGCGTGCAAGGTGGCGGAGGCGCTGCTTGGGCGCGACGGGGCGCGGGAATACATAACGCTTGCGGGCATTGCAACGGTTGCGGACATCGTTCCGCTTACGGGCGAAAACCGCGTGTTCACCGCGCTTGCGGTTAGGGATATACGCCGCGGCAAATGCCAGGAGGGTATAAAGGCGCTGTGCGCGGTATCCCAAACCAAGCTTCAGGACGTGAGCGCGGGGGACTTCGGGTTCAGGATAGCACCGCGCCTGAATGCGGCAAGCCGAATAGAGGAAGCGGACGCGGCGGTGAGCCTGATTATGGAAACGGAGCGCGAGAGCGCCGCAAGGCTTGCGGCAAAGCTTGACGAGCTTAATTCCAAGCGCAAGGCCGAGGAAAGCGCAATATTCAACGACGCCTGCGAAAAGCTTGCCGGAGAGGACCTTACAAGGCGGCGCTGCATAGTGCTGCACAACGAAAGCTGGAACGCGGGCGTTATAGGCATTGCCGCGGCAAGGATAGCGGAGCGGTTTTATAGGCCAACGGTGCTGCTAAGCGGCAAGGATACGGTTACGGGCTCCTGCCGCAGCATAAGCGGGGTGAACATACACAACGCGCTTTTAAGCTGCGAACGGTTCTTTTCCCGCTTCGGCGGGCATGCATATGCCGCGGGGCTTACAATGCAGCAGCAGGATATAGACGAATTCCGCGCGGCAATGGACGATTATCTTTGGCATAACGAGCCGGAGGAAAAGTTCATACCCTGCGCGCAGTATGATTTTGAAATGGAGCTTGGCGGCATTACGCGGCGCTTTGCGGAGGAGCTGAGCATGCTTGAGCCCTTCGGCACATCAAACCCGCAGCCGGTTGTGCTGAGCCGCGGCGTAAGGCTTGCCAACATGGAACGCATAGGCTGCGAGGGTAAGCATATGCGCTGCCACGTTACGCGGGACGAGCAATACATAAGCGCGGTATACTTCAATTCGGGCGCGGATTTTAGAAATATGCTGGATATGGATAGGTGCGACGCCGTTTATACCCCCAACATAAACACGTTTATGGGGCGGAGCGAATTGCAGCTGAGCATAAAGAATCTGCGCTGTGCCGAGCCTGATGACGTAAATGCATGGATAGACAGGCAAAAGGACAAATTTTATGATGCAATATGCAAAAATGTCCTGTATAATAGTACCCGTGCCGTAAGCGGGCTTGTTTTTGCGAATGTGGAGGGGAAGCTGAGCGAGCTTTTGGAAGCAAGCGCAATGTGCACACTTGCGCTGTGCTTCACGGCGGCGGGCGCAAAGCGGCTATGCGGCCTGCTGAAAAAAAACGGACTATGGAACCGCATGGATGTTAGCTTTGGATGCAATGCAAAAAGCATATGCGCATATAATGCGGCGGTGCTTGCGCCAAGCCTTGCGGATATGGACATAAGCCGCTATAAGAACATAATAGTATTCGATACCGCAACAAGCAGCGGCATATTGTATGCGCTGCGCAAAATGAACGAATCCGCCGCGCTTTATGCCGCAAGGCCGGATGCGGCGGAAACGGATGAACTGATGGCCGCAATTCCGCGGGATAGGGCGGATTTTACGGAGCTATACAAGGCGCTGCGCTGCACGGTGGGCAGGTTTTATAACATAAACGCCATGGCGGATGCACTCTGCGCCGCAACGGGCGCGCCGAAGCGCAACTGCGCGCTGGCGGCGGATGTGTTTTATGAGCTGGGCTTTGTTAAAAAGGGCAGCGGCGGCATTATTGTTGAAAAGGCCCCGCCCAAGCGCTCGCTTGAGGAAAGCCGCACGTTTTTTGCGCTTAACTCCCTAAGGGAGATGAACGATATGTATTTGCAACTATACGAGGAGGCAAACCATGAAGCTTGAAGATACCATTCGCACCATACCCGATTTTCCCAAACCCGGAATACTTTTCCGCGATGTTACAACGCTTTTTAAGAATCCCGAGGCATTCCGTAAGCTTATAGACGATATGGCGGACGAGCTTAGGGACAAGCATATAGACGTGGTGGTCGGGCCGGAGGCGCGCGGCTTCATAATCGGCAGCGCACTCGCCTATGCATTGGGCGCGGGCTTTGTGCCGGCAAGGAAGCCCGGCAAGCTCCCCTGCGAAACCGTAAGCTACGAATATTCGCTTGAATACGGCACGGATTCGCTGGAAATTCATACCGACGCCATCAAAAAGGGGCAAAGGGTAGTTGTGGTGGACGATTTGCTGGCAACGGGCGGCACCGCGCTTGCGGTGATAAAGCTTATTGAGCAGATGGGCGGCGAGGTTGCCGCCGTGCGCTTTGCGATAGAGCTTAAAAGCGAGCTTAACGGCATTGCCGCGCTTGAAGGCTACGACGTAAAGGCTTCGATAGTATACTGATAAGCAGCAGCGAGCATATACGGAAAGGAGGTTTGCCGGAATGAGCAATGAAAGAATAATAGACAACAACGACGAAATGCGGCCGGACGATATATTATACGGCGAATGTATGGACGGAACGGTTGACGCGGCGGAGCATCAGCTTATACACGACGAGGAAGTAAGGATGCTGATGGACGAGCTTGAAAAAGCCTGCGCGGAAAAGTTCAGCGCGCCCGATATGGCGCGGCTTAAAAAGG
>CABSAH010000143.1 GCA_902475645.1 uncultured Christensenellaceae bacterium
TCCTGCACATTTACGGCAGAAAACGAAACCGGAAAGGTCACAATGACGGAGGGCGGAAGCTGGGTATACGAAAGCTATACTGCGCCCGAGGGCAAGCTTCCCACGCAGGACGAGGCCGTTAACGCCGTGTTCCGCTTCTTCTCCGCCCGCCAGATACTTTCAACCGATATAGACAAGGTGACGGACATAATAGAGCGCACGGACGATATAACGGGCGAGCGCATAGGATACGACATATATCTATCCTCCGGCGTAAACGGCTTCCCGATAGTAAACTCCTGCGCAATAGTGGTTTCCGTGCGCGCGGGCGAAAGCATAGTAAAAATACGCCGCTATGATTGCGATATTCAAACCGGAGCCCAGCTAAACGGCATATCTCAGCAAAAGGCATACGAAGCCGTGCTTGCGGGAAAGGGCGCAAACACGCTTACCGCCCCCGCAGAATCGGCCACGGTGGATACGTGCGATTTGGTGTATATGCAAAACTCCGCGCAGGGCTACTATCTGCCCGTTTGGGCGTTCGGCTGCACCGCCGTTCATCAGGACGGCACAACGGAAAGCTTCTGCATATACGTTCAGGCGGATAAATAGAAAAGCCGCACCTGCTACGGTGCGGTTTAAGTCTAAAAATATCAAGGGCAATTATCCCGCATACACGCCCTCCGTGTCCGTGCGGTTAAACCGTTCGCCATCCTGCACTTTAATATGTGTAAATTCATCTGAGCCTTCCGCAACGAACTCTAAATTCTCACCGTCGAAGCAAAAACGATACACCCGTATGCCTATGCCGTAATCGGTAAGCGTAACCATGCTGCCGTCCGTTTCCCATGTCCCCATGCCTATATAGCTGCTGTAAGCTCCCTCATAATATGTAAATTTGCCGTTATCAAAAAACGTTATAAGAAAATCGCCCCCAAAGCCTTCGCCTTCGTATTTATATGTTATGCCGTCGGCGGCGGACAGATTGCCCGCGTTCACAGCCAAGGCCATATCCCCGCCTGCGCAGATTCGGCTCAAATAATCCTGAAACTCGCCGTCGGTCACGGCGTAGCGTCTGCCGTCCTGCTCAATGTCCACCATAGTGTTATCGGAAAGCTTATATCCGTTGATTCTGATATAAGCTCCGTCCCTGAGCAACGCGCTTATTTGATACGCAGGCGTCAGCCCTGCGTATTTATCGCTGCGTATGCAGTTTTTAACTCCCGCCAGGCGGGAATTCAGCTCGCTAATCTGCGCCGCGGTCATTTCCGTAACGGCAGGCTCATCGGCATTTCTCATATCGAAATGCTTTGCGGAGACTACCGCGTTTGCCGATGCATCGAACCTAAACCCTATTGGGTTGGTCAAAAAGCAAACGGCAACCGCCGCGCACAGAACAATGCACGCCAAAACAATCCAAAACGCGGGCTTTTTATAGTTCATAACGGATTTTACGCGCTCCTTTACGCCCACCTCGCCAAACGCAAGCGGACAGGCCGCAATAACGCGGCGGCTTGCGCTGCATGCTAAAAGCGCCTGAGTATAATCGGCCTTTTGCTCATTGTCCATTGCCCTGATTACCTTTTCATCGCAGGCAAGCTCAATATCCCTGCACAGCAGCGCATAGCTAAGCCACATAAGCGGATTGAACCAATGGACTGCCAGCAGCAAAAAGCCGAGCGGCTTCCACCAATTATCCCTGCGGAGTATGTGCGCCTGCTCATGGGCTATTACGTTAGCCATATCGCGGCTGTTCATGCCATACGGCAGATATATTTTGGGCTTTGCCATGCCCAGCACGAACGGGGAGCCGACATTATCGCATTGATAGATATTGTCACGCAGAAGCACGGCCTCGCTCACATTGCGGCGTATACGACAATAGCTTAGCGCGGCATACAAAAGGAGCGCGGCAATGCCTATTATCCATACCGCAGCCATAACCGGAATCAGTATTTGCAGCGGGTTCGCGCTATCCCCCGGTGCGGGCGCAAAGGAGCTTCCTATAACAGGGTCTATAACGCCGTTTAGCGCGGGAACGCCCGTATTGACGGAGGGCGTTTGCTCCGCCATAATCGACGGGCTGATCGTTTCCGCGCTCGGTATTAGGCTCCATGCGCTTTCAATCGAAACGGGGACTATCATCCGCACGGCAACAATGCCCCAAAGCAGAACAACCGCCCATTTGGGCGCTTTTTTCATGCAGAGCCTTAACACAAGCACCGCCATAACTATCCAGCCCGCCGATATGCTCATATTGACTATTTTCAAAAAAAGCTCACTCACGGCCATCCCCCTTTCGTATGCGGTCTATCATCCGCTGCACCTCGTCAAGCTCATGTACGGATAAATCCTGCCGCTTTGTAAAGGCGGCTATGAACGCTGGCAAGGAGCCTTCGAATTTCTTTTCCACAAGCTCGTTTATCTCGCCCTCCTGCGCTTCATCCTTTGATACAAGCGCGGTTACGGTGCCGTTCTCGTTCTTCAGTATCCCGCGCTCCCCAAGGCGCTTTATTACAGTATACGTCGTGGTTCGCTTCCACCCAAGCCGCTCCCGGCACAGCCTTGCAAGCTGCGCGGCGGTAATCGGCTCATGCTCCCACATTATAAGGCAGAATCTATATTCTCCCTCGTGAATTTTGGGTATATCCATGCTCAAGTCCTCCCTGTCTACTTCGGTAGACCATGCATATAGTCTACACCATTAGACGACCGATGTCAACCGTAAAAAAATCATTGTAAATGCAAACAAATGTGTGGAACGGCGCTTGAGGCTATGCTACAATATAATAAGAAAACAGAGGAGGAGGTGAGCATATGAAAAAACTAATTGCAGTGGTTTTGGTTCTGTCCCTCATGTCGGGTCTTGCCGGATGTTCCTCAAACGGCGAAAACAATCTGCAAAAAGAGCAGATGACGCAGGACTTTTCGGTGCGTTTCTCTTGGTGGATTATAGATGAGCGTAAAAACATAATGGATACGGAGGCGGGACTGCTTCAAAAGGATTTGGTTTCAGACGGTATTGCAACGGCGGAATTCCTGCCGGAGCAGGACTTTATGCAGGAGCTGTATGAGCTTATTTGCGGCGGAAGCCTGCTGAGCATTAAGCGGAAAATGACGTCCCGTGAATTGGCAACGGGCGATACGCTTTTGGCCATGACGCCGAACACCTATTATGAAATAGCCGTTAACATTGACGGAAAGCAGTTTTTGATTAGCGGCGACCAAACCGCAAGCGGCTATACGGACACGGATGAAGAAGCCCTGTGCTTCATGAACACGGTGACCGAGCTTATTAAATTGGTAAAGAATATTCCCGAATGGCAGACGCTGCCTGCGTCAAACGGGGCGTATCAGTAAAAAAACCGCATAAAGGGCCATCCGCGCTATAAAGCGCAATAAAAGAGCAGCAAAAAATGAATCCATATCGCAATTGTGGGTTCATTTTCTTTTGAACTCGCCGCCGTGCCAAGTCCTGCCGATGCTTGCGGCGCATTATGCTTTTATGATAATATAAGCGCGAAAAACAAGCGGTTTACGGAGACATGGTGAATCCACCCACGGCCATCCCCCTTTCGTCACGGCTAAAGCAAAATCCATCTCCGAGCCGCACCCCTTTCGACCGTTCGCTAACGCTCACGGCCACTTTCCCCGCACGCGGGGACAGCTTTTGGGGTGGTGGTTGCACAAACCAAAAGGCTCCACCGCTTGCGGGGGAGCTGGCACGGCGCAAGCCGTGACTGAGGGGGAACAACTTGCGGGGACAGCTTTGGGGCAGGTGGTTGCACAAGCCAAAAGGCTCCCCGGACGGGGAGCTGTCGCCGTCAGGCGACTGAGGGGTTGAGGGAAAAACCGCAGCCCCGGTTTAACCCCTCCGTCTGCTCGTTTCACTCGCATCCACCTCCCCTTTCAGGGCAGGCTTAATATGAAAGCTTGTAAGGCGCACCAAAAGGCTCCCTCTTAGAGGGAGCTGGCAAACCGGAGGTTTGACTGAGGGAGTCCAAAAGGCTCCCCGGACGAGGAGCTGTCGCCGCAAGGCGACTGGGGGTTAACGACAAGCAAGCAACGCCACGGTTCATCTCCTCCGTCTGTTCGCTTCATCCCGCACAGCGGGCGCTCAACTTCGCCCCATCGCCAGCCAACTTGCCTACGGCCGGACGGCGCGGGGAAGATGAGTAAATATCATATAGCGCAAAAGGAAACTCTGCACCTATCTTCCCGGCTCTGCGCACATGGTCGTTGCGCGTTGGCGCAGGGGCGCCTGCCTTCAACTCCCTGTGCTTGAGTTGCTCCGTTTCGCTTAATCGTCCACCGGACGCGCTCAACTTCGCCCCATCGCCAGCCAACTTGCCTACGGCCGGACGCCACTGGAAGATGAGTAAATATCATATAGCAACGAAAAAGAACAGTCCGTTTGGACTGTTCTTTTCGTTGGTATCCGGCAGCTACCTATCTT
>CABSAH010000144.1 GCA_902475645.1 uncultured Christensenellaceae bacterium
GAATCCGGCTGCGGCAAAACCACTGTCGGCCGCTCCATACTGCACCTATATAAGCCGACAGCCGGCCAGATATTCTTCAACGGTAAGGAGATAAGCACCAAGAGCGAGATTCACGATTTCCGCAAAAGCGCCACCATGGTCTTTCAGGATCCGTATTCCTCGCTTAACCCGCGCATGACCGTATCCGATATCATCGGCGAACCGCTCGATATCCATAAGGTTTATAACAATAAGGCGGATCGCGAGGCGCGAATACTGGAGCTTATGGATCATGTCGGTCTGAACAGCGAACACGCCTCCCGCTACGCGCATGAGTTCTCCGGCGGTCAGCGTCAGCGCATAGGCATTGCGCGCGCGCTTGCCCTTAATCCTGAATTCATCGTTTGCGACGAGCCTGTTTCCGCGCTGGACGTTTCTATCCAAGCGCAGGTCATCAATATGTTTGACGAGTTACAGGACGCATTGGGGCTTACCTATCTGTTTATAGCGCATGACCTGTTGGTCGTGCGGCATATAAGCGACAGGATTGCCGTTATGTACCTTGGCAAGATGGTTGAACTTGCGGACGCTTCCGAAATATACGATCATCCGCTCCATCCCTACACGAGGTCGCTTATGAGTGCCGTGCCTGTACCGGATCCGAAGATAGCGCGCGCGAACAAGCGCATTGTGCTTACAGGAGATATACCAAGCCCGTTAAACGCGCCGTCCGGCTGCCCGTTCCGCACCCGTTGCCACTACGCAGAGGAACGCTGCGCGGAGTCCATGCCGCCGTTTAAGGAAATAAGCAGCGGCCACTTCATAGCCTGCCACCGTGCAAACGAGATTGATTGAGCGGACAGAGGGTATGAAGCCTAATGGGTAAATGAAAATTTGACAGGGTGAAGCCCTGCCGCATTTTCTTAAAATAAATGAAAGAGGAAAGGAAGGAAAACAAAACATGAAAAAAATCTTTGCTATGCTGCTTGCACTGGTAATGGTGCTCTCCATGGTAGCGTGCCAGCCCAGCAATGCACCGACGACCCCCACGGATTCGAGCAAGCCTGCGGACAACACCTCAACGCCGGCAGACCCCGGCACGACGGGCGGAAGCAACTCCATGGCAGTCTGCTTGGCTTCCGAGCCTGACACCATCGACCCCGCGCTGAACTCCGCAGTTGACGGAGCAACGCTCCTTGCGCACCTGTTCTCAGGTCTTGCCAAGTGGTCACAGGATGCCAACGGCGCCCTGGTAATCGCGCCCGATGCAGCGGAAGAGCTGGTTGAAGGCGTTATGAACGACGATGGTACCGTGAGCTATACCTACACCCTCCGCGAGGGTATGAAGTGGTCAGACGGTAAGGATGTTACCGCTTCCGACTTCGTGTTCGCGTGGAAGCGCGCCGCCTCCGAAGAGCTTGGCGCCGACTACGGCTACATGTTCGAGGTCGTAAAGGGCTATCCGAACGATCTGGCCATCTCCGCGCCCGATGACAGGACCTTTGAGGTCACGTTGACCAACACCGTCGCCTATTGGAACGAGCTGCTTGCGTTCCCGACGTTCTTCCCCGTCAGGGAGGATGTTGTTTCCAACGAAGCTTGGGCAACCGATGCTTCCACCTATATCGGCAACGGCGCTTATAAGATGACCGACTGGGTACACAACAGCGTTATCGTGCTTGATAAGAACCCCGATTTCTTTGACGCTTCCCTTGTCACCATGGATAGGATAGAGTTCTATCTTTCCGATGATGCCAACAACATGCTGACCAACTTTGAAAACGGCAGCTGGGCGCTCATTGACGATGTACCGACCAATGAAATTGCCAACCTGAAGGAAAAGTATCCCACCGAGTTCTACGTAGCCGGCCAGATCGGTACCTACTATGTATGCTGGAACATCAATGAGGAGATACTGCCCGCATCCTCCAACCTGACCGGCAATGAAGCCGAGCAGGCGAGGGCTGAAATCCGCAGCGCGATAGGCCTCCTGTTCGACCGTAACTACGTCGTTGAAGAAATAGGCCAGGCCGGTCAGGTTCCCGCGTCCTCCTTCGTTGCAATGGGCATGACCAATCCGGACGGTTCGCAGTTCTATCAGACTGCCGGCCATAACGATGGCTTTGACGGCTACTACAATGTTTCCAAGGAAACATTCGAGTCTAACTACGGCAGCGCGATAGAGACGTTGAAGAAGTATTATGCCTTCGATGAAGCCACCCAGAAGTTCACCGACTTCCCGACGCTGACTTACCTCTACAACACCAACGAGAGCCACAAGGCCATCGCCGAGTATCTCCAGAGCGTGCTTGCGACCGTCGGTATAACGATGAACCTTGAAAACCAGGAGTGGAACACATTCCTTAACACCCGTAAGAACGGCGATTACTCCATAGCCCGTAACGGTTGGGTAGCGGACTATAACGATCCTATCTGCTTCCTGGATATGTGGATTTCCAATTCCGGTAACAACGACGTTCAGTTCGGCAGGGGCGATAATGAAAACATAGCTATCTACAGCATGGACCTGACCCCCTATGGCTATGATACCAAGGTTGAGAACGGCACTTGGGCGCAGACCTATGACGTGCTGATTTCCGCCATCAAGACCTGCACGGACAATGAAATCCGCTATAATCTCATGCATGAGGCTGAGGATCTGCTGATGAGCACCGGCTGTATCGTCCCGCTGTACTTCTACACGGATATCTACATGCTGGATGACAGCGTACACGGGTTCTTCTCCAACCCGCTCGGCTACAAGTACTTCATGCACTGCACAATCGACAACTAATACAAGGTTGACCCGAAAAATGAGCCTGCCCGACAGGGCAGGCTCATACTAAGGGATTTAATTCTTAAAAATTCGGCATAGTCGTTTAACGCGGCTATGCCGTTTTTATATGCTGAAACTCCGTATGCTTGACAACACTTTACCAATATATAGTGTTTTTAGATTGACACCTACCACAATATCGGGTATACTTACTATACAGCGTCATATATGTTCGGGAAGGAGGGGCATTGCCATGCGCATTGGCGGGCTGCAAAAGCTTACGCTGCTGGACTATCCCGGCAAGGTAGCATGTACGGTGTTCCTTATCGGATGCAATCTTCGCTGTCCGTATTGCCATAACCCCGGCTTAGTGTTGCCGGAGCGTATGGACGGGCATGAGATACCAAGAGATGAGGTGCTCGGCTTTTTAGAGCAGCGAAGGGGGAAGCTGGACGGTGTATGCATCACGGGCGGTGAGCCGACGCTTTGGCAGGAGCTGCCGGAGTTCATTTCGGACATACGCAGCCTTGGCTATACCGTAAAGCTGGATACCAACGGCACAAATCCGGATATGCTCAGGAAACTGCTTTCGGACAGCATTCTTGACTATGTGGCGATGGATATAAAGAACGGCCCTTCGCGCTATGCTGTAACCTGCGGGGGCGAGGACGTTATTGATAGCGTTCGGGAGAGCGCCGCGCTGCTGCTTAACGGCACGGCGGAGTATGAGTTTAGGACAACGGTCTGCAAGCCGCTTCATACGGAGAAGGAGATGGAGGAGATAGGGCGTATGCTCCGCGGGGCAAAACGCTATTATATCCAGCCGTTTGCGGATTCGGGCGACTTGGTAGCGGGCGGCGTGCAGGCACATACACGGGAGGAATTGGTCAGGCTGCGTCAAGTCGTTCTGCCATATATTCCCAACACAGAGCTTAGAGGCATTTAAGGAGCGTAAAACATGTATCAGGTAATCAAAAGGGACGGGAGAAAGGCGGAATTCGACCTGACCCGAATAGCCAACGCCATAACGAAGGCGTTTGATGCAACGAAAATCCCCTACAATGCGGATATTATCAATCTGCTTGCGTTGCAGGTTACGGCGGATTATGCAGGAAAGGTAAAAAACAACGAAATAGGGGTAGAGGACATTCAGGACAGCGTGGAGGCTGTATTGCAGCGCGCAGGCTACGCGGCCGTTGCAAAATCCTATATACTCTACCGTAAAAACAGGGAAAAGCTGAGGGAGATGCGCTCCACCGTGCTGGACTACAAAAAGCTGGTGGACGGCTATCTGCGCGTATCGGACTGGCGGGTGAAGGAGAATTCCACCGTCACCTATTCCGTGGGCGGGTTGATATTGTCCAATTCTGGCGCTATCACCGCCAACTATTGGCTCAGCGAAATCTATGATGAAGAAATAGGCGACGCTCACCGCAATGCGGATATTCATCTGCACGATCTTTCAATGCTGACGGGCTATTGCGCCGGATGGAGCCTTAGGCAGCTTATTCAGGAAGGGCTTGGCGGAGTGAGCGGAAAAATCACAAGCGCGCCTGCAAAACATTTGGCAACGCTGTGCAACCAGATGGTCAACTTTCTTGGCATAATGCAGAACGAGTGGGCGGGCGCGCAGGCGTTTTCAAGCTTCGATACATATCTTG
>CABSAH010000145.1 GCA_902475645.1 uncultured Christensenellaceae bacterium
GCGCGGCGGCACATAATCGGTATATACTATGGTTCGCGTGCGCGTAACAACGTGGTTGTCGTTATCGGATACGGCATACGTTGCGCTCACCTCGCCGCCTTCGCCCATTTCAACCCTTTGCAGTATCAGCTTATCGGTTATGTCTCCGTCCTTTGCATCGTATGCGCTAACGCCCTGCATAAGCGCCTCCGTGCCGTCCGTAACGGAAATACTCAGCGGTTCTTCATCCACCCTTATTTCGGGTATGGTCGTATCGGTGGTATAATGCTTATAAAATATCGCCCCGCCAAGCAGCAGCGCCGAAATTATAAACAGTATAAGCATTGTTATATGGAGCCGTTTCATCGTGCGTTATAATACCTCCGCATCGGGTCAAAATTCGCTTGATAGCGCGTATACGTCGCCGTTGTTTATTATGGCTGCCGGATTTTCACAAAATAGCAGCTCCGCCGCGCCCCGTCCATAGTATTCCGCAACAATGCCGTAGCCGTCGTTCAGCTTGGCCGTGCGGCGGTATGGCCCGTGCGCATCGCTTGCAATCATGTGTACGCACCCGCGCTCCAAGCACAGGCGCGCCGTCCTTTGGGCATGGCGGCCGAACATTCCCGTAAGGCTGCCCTTATTTAGCTGCACCACGGCGCCGCGCATGGCGCAATACTCTAAAAACGCCGGCTCATCCTGAATGAAATAATACCGCTCCGGATGGGCTATCACCGGTATCAGCCCGCGTTCAAGCACCGTGTATATGCTATGCTCAATAAAATCACCCGTTTCACCGAACGCAAACTCCATCAGCAGATATTTTGACCCCGCAAGCGTTATAAGCTTACCTTCGTCTATCTGCTCGCCCAGCCTCGGCGTTGCAAAAACCTCCATGCCGTTGTGGAGCGTGAGCGGTATTCCGTTTTCCTCCATCATTTTGCGCATGGAATCGAACTTTGCCGTAAGCTCAGGCGTGTTGAAGTTGGCAAAGCCGTCCGCCTCGCAGCAATGCGGCGTCATAATCATCTGCTTAACGCCGCTTTCCGCCGCCGTTTCCGCCATTATAAGGCTATCCTCCGCATTGCCCGCGCCGTCATCCACGCCAAAGAGTATATGGCTGTGTATATCTATCATATTGCAACCTCCGCCGCGGTGCATTTTGCGCATTGGGCGCATTTTGCATTTACCCGCTCGGCGTTTTGGTTTACCTCCTCCGGCCTTCTGAACGTGGGCACCATTTTATGCAGCGCGGCAAGTATCTGAGCGTTGTCGCCATCCGTTACTATTGCTTTAAGCTCGTCAAGCCCGCGCTTTATCGTTTTCTCATCCACAAGCGGACGCTTTTCAACGAATATTTTCTCGTTTTCGGTCTTATGCAGGTCATCGTTGGACATAAGCAGCTCTTCATAAAGCTTTTCGCCCGGCCTTAGGCCAATTTCCCTTATCTCTATATCCCTGCCCGGAACATAGCCCGAAAGCCTTATCAGCTTGTCCGCCAAATCCGCTATACTCACAGGCTCGCCCATATCCAGCACAAAAACCTCTCCGCTGTGCGCAAAATAGCCCGCCTCCAGCACAAGCTGCGCCGCTTCCGGTATTGTCATAAAATAGCGTATTATGCGCCTGTCCGTCACCGTTACCGGCCCGCCGTAGGCTATCTGCTTCTTAAAAAGAGGTATAACGGAGCCATCGGAGCCGAGCACATTGCCGAAGCGCACCGCGGCAAACTCCGTTTTGCCCCCGTTTAAGGCTTGGAGCACCTGCTCGCACAGGCACTTTGTGGCGCCCATAACGTTTGTGGGGTTCACGGCCTTATCCGTGGATATCAGCACAAACTTTTCCGCGCCGAACCTCCGCGCGGCGCAGGCGGTGTTATATGTGCCGAAAACGTTGTTCTTTACGGCCTCGCCCGGGCAATCCTCCATCAGCGGAACGTGCTTATGCGCCGCCGCGTGCAGCACAAGCTGCGGGCGGTATTTATCAAATATCTGCTCAAGGCGCGCTTCGTCCCTGACCGATGCTATTTCAACGCTTAGCGGGAAGTCCCGCCCGTAAAGATGCATAATGTCGTTTTGCAGCTCATACGTTGTGTTTTCCGCAATATCGACCACTATCAGCCTTTTGGGCTTCTGCGCCGCTATCTGGCGGCAAAGCTCCGAGCCTATCGACCCGCCGCCGCCCGTTACAAGCACCACCTTGCCGCGCACGAATTCGTTCACGCGCTTATTGTCAAGCCTAATGGGTTCGCGCCCCAAAAGATCCTCTATCTGCACTTCCCTCATGCCGGAGGAAACACTATCCCCCTCGCCATTATCCAAATTCGCCACATAATCGCCCAATATATGCACACGGCAGCGCGTATTGGCGCATATATCCAATATTTCGCGCTTTCTTTCGGGCGTAAGGTTGTTTATTGCCAATATTATGTCCGTAACCGGCGTATTGGCAAGCAGCTCAACCGTTTTATCCACGGGGCCTATAACGTTCACGCCGTGTATGCGCCTGCGCTGCTTTTCCCGCGAATCGTCTATCATGCAATACGGCTTATATGCAGCATAAATATTGTCGCTAAGCTCGCTCAGCAGCGCCACACCCGCGCTCCCTGCGCCTATTATGGCCGTATAGCGCTGCGCGCCCGCACCTATGCTGCTGACCCTGCGCCTGTATGCGCGGTATAAAAACCTTATTGTAAGCATGGCAATAAGCGCAAGCGCCGTGCCCTTAAGCGCCTCGCTTATCCATATGCGGTTAGTATCAAGTATTGCGTTCACCAAAGCGTACAGCAAAAAACCGCAGCCCATACCCTTTAGCAGCGTTAGATATTCCTGGCTTTCGGCATAGCGCCAAAGCGTATCGTATGTTTTGAACAAAAGCTGAAACACCAATACGCATACCGTAAGCAAGCCTATATGCATCACCAGGTTATATAGTTTGATATTTTCGTCCAACAGATAGCTTAGGAACATGGCAAAATTGAAAAAGAAAATCAGGCCAACATCCATCAGCAGCACTATAAGACCCCTGTAACGCGATTTCGACACAAGTTTCCCCTCCATGTGACTGCGCGTACTGCGCCCACTATGCGATTATCCTACATTATATCAGCCCATTCTTTGCAAGTCAAACAACACATTGTGCGCCGCGGCTTTTTTTGGTATAATGCTATGAAACAACATAAAACTTTCAAGGGGGAAATAAAATGTCTGTTTTGCTTACGGGGGGAGCGGGCTTCATAGGCTCTCACATTGCGGTTGAATTGATAAACGCGGGCTACGAGCCCATAATTGCGGACGATTTCAGCAACAGCTCGCCCGATGTTATCGATAATCTTTATGCCATAACCGGTAAGCGCATACCCTGCTACGCGGCGGATGTTGCCGATGCTTCGGCGGTCAGCCGCATTTTTGAGCAAAACCGCATAGACGCGGTTATCCATTGCGCCGGGTTCAAGGCCGTGGGCGAATCGGTAAGCGAGCCTATCAAATATTATAGGAACAATATCGATACAACCCTTACCATTCTTGAACAGATGCATACGCATGGGTGCGGCTGCATTGTTTTCAGCTCCTCCGCCACGGTATACGGCGCAAGCCACACCGCGCCGTTTACGGAGGATATGCGCGCGGGGGACTGCACCAATCCATACGGCAAAACAAAGTATTTCATTGAGGAAATATTGAAGGACGCCGCCCTTGCGGACGCGGGCATGAGCGTGGTGCTGCTTAGGTATTTCAACCCGATAGGCGCGCACGAAAGCGGGCTGATAGGCGAAAAGCCCAACGGCATACCCAATAATCTTATGCCGTATATTACGCAGACCGCCGCGGGCATACGCAGGGAGCTAAGCGTATTCGGCAACGATTATCCCACGCCGGACGGCACGGGCGTGCGCGACTATATACACATTGTTGACCTTGCGCGCGGGCATGTTGCGGCACTGAAATACGCGGCCGCCCACAAGGGCACGGAAATATTCAACCTTGGCACGGGCAGGGGTACAAGCGTATTGGAGCTTGTACACGCCTTTGAGAAGGCCAACGGCATAAAAATACCGTACCGCATAACCGAACGCAGGGCGGGCGACATTGCAACCTGCTATGCAGGCACGGAAAAGGCGGCGCGTATGCTCAACTGGCGCGCGGAAAAAACATTGCAGGATATGTGCCGCGACGGCTGGCGCTGGCAGCAGAATTGCGGAAAATAACGGTTTTTTACGTTAAAAAGGGCGCAGGAAGCGCCCTTTTTATTGTTCACAGAATGTTAATATCCCTATTCATTGACACTCCTGCCCCTTTATTTTATTATATTTATATCATAGTAGCATCATAGCCCGAATGGGTGAGCTATGAATTTATTCACAGCAGTAGATCAAAAAACACAGCGCAAAACACA
>CABSAH010000146.1 GCA_902475645.1 uncultured Christensenellaceae bacterium
ATGCGGGTATAGTGTAATGGTAACACATTAGCCTTCCAAGCTGAGATAGAGGGTTCGAGTCCCTTTACCCGCTCCAAATAAAAAGTCCATGCGCAGTCATGGGCTTTTTATTTGAAATGAATGATGGGACTCGAAGGGAACGTCCCGAAGGGCAAAAAGTATCCTGTGAATACTTTTTGAGTTCCCCGTATCTGGCGGCGGCACTGGGGCGAAAAGCTTCCGCACGGGCGGACCTTTTATTTGCGGAATACGGAGCTTTGGGCTATAATTGCATTACCCAATAAAAAAGGAGCGCACCATGCAACACATTGACGAAGAAATGATGAATACGCGGCTCAGAGAGCTGAAGCCGTTTATAAATGAAGAAGGGCAGCTTGTAAGCTATCCGGCAAAATATAAGAAAAAGCTTATGGCGCTGTGGTTTTTGGCGGATAAAATAGAAACGGGGCGCGAATACAGCGAGCCTGAGATAAATTCGTTGATAAACTCATACCATACGTTCGGCGACCAGGCGACGTTAAGGCGCGAACTTATAGATAAGGGTCTGCTTTTGAGAAGTGCCGATTGCAGCCGCTATTGGGCGGAAGAAAACGACGGCACGTTTGAAGATTTTATGCAGCGGTTCATATAATGCAGGAAAATATACGTATATAAAAATTAACGTACATTTCTAATGAATGGTGGTATCTTAAGCAACACAAACCATACGCTCCTGTGGCGGGCATGGAATACTGAGCCTTTTCCCCATTCCATGCCGCCGGTTTGTGTGGTATAATAAAAATTGCCGAAAGGCGAATAATTTGTCGGGGAGAGTTACGGTGAAAAGCACAACGCGGGACATGACGAAGGGCAGCCCATGGAAGCTGATAGTGGGTTTCGCCCTGCCGGTTCTGTTCAGCCAGATTTTTCAGCAGCTTTATAACACGGCGGATACGCTTATTGTGGGACGGTTTTTGGGCGATGAGGCGCTTGCCGCCGTCAGCTCGTCCGGCCCGCTTATTTTTTTGCTCATAAGCTTTTTTGAAGGGCTTACCATGGGCGCAAGCATAACAATATCGCGCTATTTCGGCGCGGGCGATGAGGAAAGGGTGCAGCGCGCAATACATACCAATATTTTGGTTAGCTGCATAAGCGGCCTTTTCCTGACGGGCTTCGGAATAATAATGACGCCGCATATACTCGGCTGGATGGGCACGGACCCGGATGTGCTGCCGGATGCAATCGCCTACTTCCGCTATTATTTTATGGGCATTTTGTCCGTAATACTCTATAATTCCTGCAAGAGCATAATGAATGCGTTAGGCGATAGCCGCAGGCCGCTTTATTATCTTTTGTTGTCCTCGCTTACCAATATCGTGCTGGATATTCTTTTCATAGGCGTTTTCCGCTGGGGCGTATGGTCGGCGGCGTTTGCCACCACCATCTCGCAGACGTTCAGCATGGTGCTTTGCATGATACATCTTTCCTCCAAGAACACCGCCTTCCGTATTCAATGGAAAAAGCTGCGCTTGGATCGCGAAATGCTCGGCCAAATAGTGCGCTACGGCCTGCCGTCGGGCGTGCAGAACTCCGTAATAGGCTTTGCAAACGTTATAGTGCAGACGAATATAAACTCCTTCGGCAAAATTGCAATGGCCGCATACGGCACATATGCAAAGCTTGAGGGCTTCGCGTTTTTGCCCATAACCAGCTTTACAATGGCGCTTACAACATATACAAGCCAAAACCTTGGCGCCTGCGAATATGACCGCGCCAAGAAGGGCGCCCGCTTCGGCATAATCAGCGCAATGGTATTGGCGGAGCTGATAGGCGTTATAATGTATATATTCATACCGAAATTCGCGGCTATGTTCAGCGGCACGCCCGAGGTTATAGCCCTTGCCACAAGGCAGGCGCGCACTGATGCGCTGTTCTTCTGCCTGCTGGCATATTCCCATGCGGTCGCGTCCGTATGCCGCGGCGCGGGCAAGGCGTTCGTGCCCATGACCATAATGCTTGCCGTGTGGTGCGTGCTTCGCATAGCCTATATCACCGTTGCCATGAGCATATCCCATGAAATATGGCTTATTTACCTTGCATATCCGCTGACGTGGACGGTAAGCTCGATAATATACTTTATATACTATCATTTTTCAAACTGGGTCCACGGCTTTGAGCAGGTTCGGCACCGTGGGGCGCTCGAAAAATAGGATAACGCACAAAACGGCCTCCGAGGGTAAAGCTTCGGAGGCCGTTCGGGCTTGTGGGCTGCTTTTCCCACGATTGTACCATGCGTGACGCGATTTTACATATAGTACACTTTTTATTCGGTGTGATTGGGCGGCGATTTGTGTTATAATGCGGCAGAAAGGACGGATATGCGTATGGCGGGATATGTTGTGGGCATAGGCGCGGCCAATTTGGATATACACGGGTGCAGCATAAGCAGCATAAAGCTCAGGGATTCAAACCCGGGACGGCTGAATATGTCTGCGGGCGGCGTTACGCGAAACATACTGGAAAACATAAGCCGACTGGGTGTTGAGGCTCAGCTTATAAGCGCCGTTGGCACGGATGCGTTCGGCGAAAGGATAACAGAAAGCTGTACCCGTGCCGACATAGGCACGGAGCATATGCTTCGGCTGAACGGGGAAACAAGCTCAAGCTATATTGCCGTGCTTGACGATAACGGCGATATGCTTTTGGGCATGAGCGATATGCGCATACTGCAAAAGCTCGGCGCGGAGCATATACGCAAAAACGCGGGGCTTATAGCGGGCGCGGACGCGGTGATAATAGACGGCTGCCTTGCGGAGGAAACGATAGAGGAGATACTGAAGGCCGCAGACGGCACAAGGGTTTTTGCTGACCCCGTATCCACGGCCTATGCGCGCACGATAGTCAAGTTTACGGACAGGCTGCATCTTGTTAAGCCGAATCTGATGGAGCTTGAGGTGCTAAGCGGCATGAAGGCGGAAACGGACGCGGAGATAATTGCCGCAGCGGACGCCGTGCTTGCGCGCGGAACATATGCCGTGGCGGTCAGCTTGGGCAAGCGCGGCTGCTACTATGCGGATAGGGGCGGGGAGAGCTTCTTTGCCGCGCTGAAGCCGATAGAAACAATGGAAAACGCAACGGGAGCGGGGGATGCATTCATGGCGGGGCTTGTATGCGGCGCGGTGCGCAAAACGGATACGCGGCGCGGCATTGAATACGCGCTTGCGGCGGGCATTGCCGCCGTGATGAGCGAAAAAACCATAAACGAAAACATGAGCGATGCGCTCGTTAAAGGGATTATTAAAAAATACAGCTAAAGGGAGGATAAATCTTTTATGGAACTGAACAAATATATTGATATTCAGCCGGAAATAGCCGAGGCGCTAACGGAAAACCTGCCTGTGGTTGCGCTTGAAAGCACAATACTCAGCCACGGTATGCCGTACCCCGAAAACCTTGCTTTTGCGGCAGAGGTGGAGCGCGTTGTGCGCAGCGAGGGCGCAATACCCGCAACAATGGCAATAGTCGGCGGCGTGGTGAAGATTGGCCTAAGCAGGGATGAGCTGGAGCTGATGTGCAAGGCGGAAAACGTGGGCAAGGTTAGCCGCCGCGACTTTGCGATATACGTTGCAGAGGGGCGCAACGGCGCCACAACCGTGGCAAGCACAATGATGTGCTGCGCATATGCGGGCATACATGTTTTTGCAACCGGCGGCATAGGCGGCGTGCATAGGCATGGCGAGGTAACGATGGACGTTTCCGCGGATTTGCAGGAATTGGCGCATACAAACGTGGCCGTCGTCTGCGCGGGCGCAAAGCAGATATTGGATATCGGCCGCACGCTTGAATACCTTGAAACCATGGGCGTACCCGTAATAGGCAACGGCACGGGCGATTTCCCCGCATTTTATTGCCGAAAGAGCGGCTACGGCGTGGATTATGCCGCAAGGGACGAAGCGGATATTGCAAAGCTTATCCATACCAAGCATGAGCTTGGGCTGAATGGCGGAATGTTGATAGCCAACCCCATACCCGAAGAATACGCCATGGATTTTGATTACATGGAAGAAGTGATACAAAAGGCGCTTGCCAAGGCGGACGCGGCAGGGGTACACGGCAAGGACATAACGCCGTTCCTGCTTGCAAGCATAAAGGATATAACCGGCGGCAAGGCATTCGAGGCAAACGTTAAGCTGGCACTGAACAACGCCCGCTGCGCGGCAAAAATCGCCAAAGCGCTAAGCGATATGGACTAAAATAAACATCCCCCCGCAATGGACGGGGGTCATAAGACAGTTTCATTCTCGGCAGAAATGTATGCCGGGAATGTTATTGTATATAT
>CABSAH010000147.1 GCA_902475645.1 uncultured Christensenellaceae bacterium
GGCGAGGCCGTGTATAACGGCGAACGCATGAGCGGCGCGGAAGCAATGGCGCGGGCGGGCATACCCACGGTGGAGCTTGCCGCAAAGGAAGGGCTTGCGCTGATAAACGGCACGCAGGTTATGACAAGCACGGGACTGCATACGCTTTACGGCGCGATGCAGCTTGCAAAAACCGCCGATATTGCCGCCGCAATGACCGCGGAGGCACAGCTTGGCATAACAAAGGCATTTGATGCAAAGGTGCATGAGCTGCGCGGCCACAGCGGGCAGATTGATTGCGCCGCAAACATAAGAAGGCTGACGGAGGGCAGCGGCCTTTGCGCCGCCGTGCAGCAGGGCAAGGTTCAGGACGCATACTCCATTCGCTGCGTGCCGCAGATACACGGCGCGAGCCGCGACGCGATAGAATACGTCCGCGCGGCAGTTTCCCGGGAAATAAACGCCGTTACCGATAATCCCATAATATTCCCCGACGATGACGACGCCATATCCGGCGGCAACTTCCACGGCCAGCCCATGGCGCTTGCGTTCGATTTTCTTGGCATTGCGCTAAGCGAATATGCCGATGTATCGGAGCGCAGGCTTGAGCGCATGGTCAACCCGCAGCTTTCAAACGGCCTGCCCGCATTCCTTACCCAAAACGGCGGACTCAATTCCGGCTTTATGATTGCGCAGTATTCGGCCGCAAGCATGGTTAGCGAAAACAAGGTTTACGCGCATCCCGCAAGCGTTGATTCAATACCCTCAAGCGCCAATCAGGAGGACCATGTTAGCATGGGAACCACCGCCGCGCGCAAGGCGGGCATGATACTGGACAATGCCGAAAAGGTTATAGCCATTGAGCTTTTTGCGGCGTTTCAGGCGCTGCATATGCGGGGCGAGGATAAGCTTGCGCCCGCAACAAAGGCCGTTTGGGACGAAATGCGCAGGGTTGTGGAGCCGATAGAGGACGACGTTGTTATGTATCCGCGGCTTAACGCGGTTGAAAAGCTGGTGCGCGGGGGCGACATTGTGCGCGCCGCCCAAAGCGTATGCGGCGAGCTTAACTGATAATTAACAGGAGGAAGCAAAATGGACAACACAGCAATTAAGAACGCAATGACCATAAGGCCGGACAATGTTCTGCCGGAATACCCGAAATTTGTTGAAGGCATACGCCGCGCGCCGGATAGGGGCTTCCGCCTTACAAAGGCGCAGGCCGAAACCGCGCTGAGGAACGCGCTCAGATACGTTCCGGAGGAGCTGCACGCGGAGCTTGCGCCCGAATTCATGGAGGAGCTTGTTACGCGCGGGCGCATTTACGCATACCGCTTCCGCCCGGAGGGACGCATTTACGGCAAGCCCATAGACGAATACAGGGGCAACTGCATAGAGGGCAAGGCGTTCCAGGTAATGATGGACAATAACCTTGATTTTGAAATAGCCCTTTATCCATACGAGCTTGTAACATACGGCGAAACGGGCAGCGTTTGCCAGAATTGGCTTCAGTATAGGCTTATAAAGAAATACCTTGAGCAGCTTACCGAAAACCAAACGCTTGTTGTGGAATCCGGCCATCCGCTTGGGCTGTTCCCCTCCCGTCCGGAGGCGCCGCGCGTAATAATCACAAACGCGCTTATGGTGGGCATGTTCGATAATGCGCACGATTGGGAGATTGCCGAGGAAATGGGCGTTGCCAATTACGGGCAGATGACCGCCGGCGGCTGGATGTACATCGGGCCGCAGGGCATAGTTCACGGCACGTTCAATACAATACTTGGCGCGGGGCGCAAATTTTTGGGCATTGCGGAAACGGACGATCTGCACGGGCATATGTTCGTATCCAGCGGCCTTGGCGGCATGAGCGGCGCGCAGCCCAAGGCGGCGAACATAGCAAACGCCGTGGGCGTATTTGCGGAGGTTGATTACAGCCGCATAAAGACAAGGCTTGACCAGGGCTGGGTGGATAAGGTAAGCGGAAGCCTTGACGAGGTGTTCGCATGGGCAAAGGCCGCGCTTGAAGCGCAGCAGGGGCTTTCCGTGGCGTATCACGGCAACATAGTGGATCTTCTTGAATACGCCGTAAAGAACAATATACACATTGACCTTTTGAGCGACCAAACCTCCTGCCACAATGCCTACGAGGGCGGCTACTGCCCCGTTGCGCTTACGTTTGAGCAGCGCACGGAAATGCTGCATACGGATAGGGAAAGGTTCGTTGAGCTTGTGAACGAATCGCTGCACCGCCATTTCCATGCAATACAGGCGCTCTGCGCGCGCGGAACGTATTTCTTTGACTATGGCAACAGCTTTATGAAGGCCGTGTACGACAGCGGCGTTAAGGAGATATCCAAAAACGGCTACGACGAAAAGGACGGCTTCATATTCCCCTCCTACGTTGAGGATATAATGGGGCCGGAGCTGTTCGATTACGGCTACGGGCCCTTCCGCTGGGTATGCCTTTCCGGCAAGGGCGAGGATTTGGACAAAACCGACGCCGCCGCAATGAGCTGCATTGACCCCAACCGCCGCTTCCAGGATAGGGACAACTATATTTGGATACGCGACGCAAAGAAGAACAGGCTTGTTGTGGGCACGCAGGCAAGGATACTTTATCAGGATGAGCTGGGCAGGATGCGCATTGCGCTTAAATTCAACGAAATGGTTAGAAACGGCGAAATAGGCCCCGTAATGCTTGGGCGCGACCATCACGACGTTTCCGGCACCGATTCCCCCTTCCGCGAAACCAGCAATATAAAGGACGGTTCAAACGTTATGGCGGATATGGCGGTGCAGTGCTTCGCGGGCAACGCCGCGCGCGGCATGAGCCTTTGCGCGCTGCATAACGGCGGCGGAGTTGGCATAGGCAAGGCCATAAACGGCGGCTTCGGACTGGTGCTGGACGGCAGCGAAAGGGTGGACGGAATAATACGCTCCGCCATGAGCTGGGACGTTATGGGCGGCGTTGCAAGGCGGAGCTGGGCGCGCAATGCCCACGGCATGGAAACGGCAATGGATTACAATGCCCGCCGCGCGAACGAAGGCCATATAACAATACCCTATATTGTTAACGACGGCATAATTGAAAAGGCCGTTGCCGATAAAATGAACAAATAAACCCGAAAGGACAGCTAAAACAATGGAAAGAATAGTTGAATGCGTACCCAATATAAGCGAAGGCATAAGGAAGGACGTTATAGAGGCCGTGGTGAACGAGGTTCGCTCCACGCCCAACGTAATGCTGCTTGATTATTCAAGCGACGAAAGCCACAACCGCTCCGTTATAACCTTCATGGGCGAGCCTGAGGCCGTTGTTGACGCGGCGGTGAAGCTTGCCAAAAAATCGGCGGAGCTTATTGACCTGACTAAGCACACGGGCGAGCATCCCCGCATGGGCGCGGTGGACGTTATTCCGCTTATACCCATCCGCGGCATCACAAAGGAAGAAACCGTTGAGCTTTCCAAAAAGCTTGGCGAGCGCGTTTGCACGGAGGCGGACATTCCCGTTTTCCTTTATGAGGACAGCGCCTCCGCACCCAACCGCACCAACCTTGCCGCAATACGCAAGGGTCAGTTTGAGGGCATGGCGGAAAAGGTGCGGCAGGACGAATGGGCGCCGGACTTCGGCGGCAGGCGCATAAACCCCACCGCGGGCGTGGTTGCGGTCGGCTGCCGTATGCCGCTTGTTGCGTTCAATATAAACCTTTCAACAAGCGACGTATCCGTTGCAGGCAAAATTGCAAAGATAATCCGCCGCTCCTCCGGCGGGCTGGACTGCGTTAAGGCGCTTGGCATAATGCTTGAGGATAGGAACATTGCCCAGGTTTCAATAAACATGACCGACTTTACCCGCACCCCGCTTTACCGCGTGCTTGAAATGGTTCGCTTTGAGGCGGCGCGCTACGGCGTGCACGTTATAGGCACGGAGATAATCGGCCTTACGCCCATGCGCGCGCTGGTGGACTGCGCGGAATATTATCTGCAAATAGAAGGCTTTGATGCGGATAAGCAGGTGCTTGAAAACTACATTCAGTAAAAAGGAGCAACCATGCCTACACTTATTTATAACATAGGCACGCTGCAAACCCCTTTGGGCAGCTTCCCCCACGCGGGGGCTGCCCAGGGCGAAAACAGGAAATATCATAATGCCGCCGTGCTTTGCGAGGGCGGCGTTATAAAGGCCGTGTACGAAAACGGCGCCCTGCCCGAGGTGGGCGCGGATACCGCCGCAATAGACGCCAAGGGCCGCCTTGTTACGCCCGGGCTTATAGACGCGCATACCCACCTTGTGTTCGGCGGCTGGCGGCAGAATGA
>CABSAH010000148.1 GCA_902475645.1 uncultured Christensenellaceae bacterium
GAGGAAGTCCGGGCAGAAAACTGTTCGGACTTTTCTCATATATTCCAAAGTTGCGGTAGAATTGTTCACAAGTTTTATGGTATAATTTGAATACAAAAATTGAGCAACAAATCGGAAGTTGCAGAGTTGTTTCATCAAAACAGAGAAACGATAGAGTCGGAGGCCCTGTGGTTCAACATGGAAAAGCAATTAAGCGTGAGGAAAATGATTACAGCCGATCATTTGGACACGATGACGAAATGGATGTATGACTGGTGGGGAAAAGCTGAGAATTATTCTTATGAAGCAGTATATTCCTATATGTTACATAGCCTGCAGGGAAAGCGTCTTCCTCAGACTTATGGTTTGTTTCTGGATGAAACGCTAATCGGAATGTACCAATTTACCATGGAAGATTTGTTTTCACGGCCTGACATTTATCCGTGGCTTGCCAACGTTTACATCGATAAAGCATACCGGGCATACGGCTATGGACGGTTTTTGCTGAATTCTGTGAAGAAGACAGTCGAAAAAGCAGGACTGAAGGAACTTTATTTATTTACGACCCACGAAGGTCTATATGAAAAATTCGGTTGGGACTTCATCCAAGAAATAGACACTTTCCTTGAACCAAGGACACAGCGGCTTTACCGTCTGGATACAAACTCCCGTTTGATGAGCAGATGATGAAACGGAGACCGGAAGTTAATCAAACAAATTCCAGTTTGTCGAACTGATAAAAACCCTTTAGGAACTAAAGGGCGCACTTCTATACTCTCCTATCGGGAGTATCGTGCGTCCTGCGGAGCTTCATTCTCCGTCAGCAGGAGGATACTGCATGACCGAGAATGTTGCGTCACTTCGTTCCGTCAAGGTGGCTACACCCCCTTGCGCCGCTAAAGCGGCTATCCCCTGTGGACTTGCCGTCCGCAAACGGTTTTGACAAACCGTTTGCCGCCAGCAAGTTTGAAGATTAGACATAAACAAATCCTCCGCATGGTCTAAGCCATACGGAGGATTAACTGTTTTACGGACACCCGTCTATATCCGGCTTTTTTGTTATCCTATTTCCACCTCTGCGACCGCGTTCCACTTTTCAACATCGTACCAGAAATAGCCTTCCGTTTCGTCCGCCATGCAATAGTATACAAGCATCATTTTGCCGTCCTTGCTCCATTGCAGGAACCGGTATTCGGTATCGGCATACGGAAAAACATTATTCATAATTGTTACGTTGCTTCTGTCCCATGTGGTCATCTGTATCCATATTGTGCCGCCTTCGCGGTGCTCCATTACCATTCTTTTCCCGTCCGGCGACCAGCAATGGCCTATATATTCACTCTTTTTGAACGTTACACGATATTCGCCCCTGCGTTTATCCGCATTGCGCATAATGTACGAAAATCCGCCGCGAACCCACGGCAGATTATTGCCGCTTCCCGTTCCCATGGCGCGGCTGTACAGCGTTATGCTCCATTCGCCGCCCGGCGCGGTATCCCGCCCCATTATATAAAAGAAGCCCTTACTCCAAAGATACAGCGCGCTAAACCCAATTATTACCGCAAGGCACAGCGCCGTTATGCAGGCATATGTGCGCCGCGTGCTGCCAAGCCTTTGCTTTATCTGGCTTGCGGAATAATCTATCGCCGTTTTCACAGCCTCATCCCTTTCCCCGCTATCGGCGGGACTACCGTCCGTATGCTCCCTTTCGCCGGATATAAGCTCCAGTATAGTGCAGCCAAGCGCCTTCGCAAGCGGTTCAAGCAGCGCCAAATCAGGCGCGCATATTCCTCGCTCCCATTTGCTCACTGCCTTATCCGTAACGTGCAGCGCATCGGCAAGCTGCCTTTGCGTAATGCCCTTTTCGCGGCGCAGCCCGCGTATCAGCGCGCCCGTTTTTTCGTTGTCCATATACCATCACCTCATGCATATTATAGCTTAAATCGATTCCCTTTGCACTCTACCGCAAGTTTAGTCCCGCGCAATACCCCACGCTTTGGTGGATTTCTGCCGATTTTAATATATCGATATTGTTATATCGTTATTGTTTTATCGTATTTCCTTTGTCAATATAATTGCTTTATAATAACAGCATAAAGCATGACTGTTATTAAGTCAGAAAGGATTTTAGATATGGCACGTTTTACTCTTCCCCGTGACCTTTACCACGGAAAAGGATCCCTTGAGGCATTAAAAACATTTGAAGGCAAGCGCGCAATGATTTGCGTAGGCGGCGGCAGCATGAAGAAATTCGGTTTCCTTGACAGGGCTGTTTCTTACCTGAAGGAAGCCGGTATGGAGGTTGAGCTTTTTGAAGGTATCGAGCCCGACCCCTCCATTGAAACGGTAATGCGCGGCGCAGACGCCATGCTCAAGTTCAAGCCCGATTGGATAATCGCCATGGGCGGCGGCTCCCCGATAGATGCAGCCAAGGCCATGTGGATAAAGTATGAATACCCCGATGTAACGTTTGAGGATATGTGCAAGGTGTTCGGCCTGCCCAAGCTGCGCAAAAAGGCGCGCTTCTGCGCCATCTCCTCCACCTCCGGCACGGCTACCGAGGTGACTGCGTTCTCCATCATAACCGATTATTCCAAGGGCATAAAGTACCCCATAGCGGACTTTGAAATCACCCCCGATGTGGCGATAGTTGACCCCGACCTTGCCGAAACAATGCCCAAAAAGCTTGTTGCGCACACCGGTATGGACGCCATGACCCACTCCGTAGAGGCTTATGTTTCCACCGCGCATTGCGATTACACCGATCCTTTGGCAATATTCGCCATAAAGATGATTCAAAACGACCTTGTGGATTCCTACAACGGCGATATGGCCAAGCGCGACAGCATGCATAACGCGCAGTGCCTTGCAGGTATGGCGTTCTCCAACGCTCTGCTCGGCATAGTCCACTCCATGGCGCATAAGACCGGAGCGGCCTTTGCCGACTACGGTGCGCACATAATACACGGCGCGGCCAACGCAATGTATCTGCCCAAGGTAATTGCCTTCAACGCAAGGAATGACGAAGCCAAGAAGCGCTACGGCGTTATTGCGGACTACATGGGCCTTGGCGGAAGCAACAACGATGAAAAGGTCGCCCTGCTCATCAAGTACCTGCGCGGCATGAACGATGCGCTCAATATACCGCATTGCATCAAGAACTACGGTGCGGACAGCTATCCCACCGAGCAGGGCTTCGTTCCCGAAAACGTATTCCTTGAAAGGCTGCCCGAAATAGCCAAAAACGCCATTGGCGACGCTTGCACCGGCTCCAATCCCCGTATTCCCACGCAGGAGGAGATGGAAAAGCTGCTCAAGTGCTGCTACTATGATACCGAGGTTGACTTCTAATCCATATCTCTCTATGCAAAGCCCCCTCTGCCTGCGCGGAAGGGGCTTTGTACTGCGGTTCATTATATTTGATTATACCGTCGTTTTACTTACGCTTACGGCGCGGCGCGGATTGCTTTTGCAGGAAAGCACCGACGCTCCTGCATATTCGTCCGATTGCGCAATTATTCCTATATATTCTTAAACTTATACCCCTATAAGGCTTGATTTTATGCCGATACTGCGTTATCATTAACGATGGTAATTATGGCTTTCGCGTGGGGTATTCTTTTGCGCCTGCGCACAACAAAATAAGGAGAAAAGGGACATGTACCAAATTGTTAACAAGCAAAACCTGAACCCGACGGTTACTCTTATGGACATCAAAGCTCCGTATGTAGCGGCCAAGGCTGAGGCGGGCCAGTTTATAATACTGCGCGTTGACGCCGACGGCGAACGCATACCGCTCACCGTTGCGGGTTACGACCGCCAGAACGGCACCGTAAGGATAATATTCCAGATAGTCGGCGCAACAACCGAAAAGCTGAACCACCTTAACGTGGGCGACAGCATACATGACTTCGTCGGCCCCCTTGGCACCGCCACAAAGCTGGACGGCCTTAAGAAGGTTTGCATAGTCGGCGGCGGCGTTGGCTGCGCAATCGCCCTGCCCATAGCGCAGAAGCTGCACGAGATGGGCTGCAACGTCACCAGCATAATCGGCTTCCGCTCCAAGGATATAGTAATACTTGAGGATGATTTTCGCGCCGTGTCCGACAGGATGTTCCTCATGACCGACGATGGTTCCTACGGCCGCCATGGCAACGTGTGCGTACCGCTTAACGAAATGTTTGCCGAGGGCGAGAAGTTTGACGAAGTCATAACCATCGGTCCCTTGATAATGATGAAATTCGTGGTCAAGGCCACTCAGCCCACCGGCATCCCCTGCACGGTATCCATGAACCCCATTATGGTGGACGGTA
>CABSAH010000149.1 GCA_902475645.1 uncultured Christensenellaceae bacterium
GTGGCCGTGAGCGTTAGCGAACGGTCGAAAGGGGTGCGGCTTGGTGGAGCCTTTTTGTTTGTGCAAGCACCGCCCAAAAAGCCTGCCCTGAAATGGGAGGTGGATGCGAGTGAAACGAGCAGACGGAGGGAGTTAAAATAAGCTTACAGCTCTTTGTTTGTTTCAACCCCTCAGTCGCCATGCGGCGACAGCTCCCCGTCCGGGGAGCCTTTTGGTATCTGCAATCACCACCCAAAGGCTGTCCCCGCGTGCGGGGAAAGTGGACACGAGCAAAGCGAGTGGCCGAAAGGGGTGCGGCTTGGAGGTGGATGCGAGTGAAACGAGCAGACGGAGGGAGTTCAAAGAAGCCATGCCGAAAAGGGGAACAGCTCGGTTGTGACTTTTGCCAAGCAAAGGACGGCGGGGTAGAAAAACGGGGGCATCTAAGCTTCGCATTATAAATCATAAATCCACTCCCACCTCCACCACCCTTGCGCCTATGTTTCGGATAAAGGCGCGGTCGTGCTCTGCTATCAGCATGGCGGGGCGATTTTTATTTATCAGTTCCTCAAGCTGTATGCGGCTTAGCAGGTCTATGTAGTTGAGCGGCTCGTCCCATATGAAAACATGCGCGCTTTGGCACAGGCTTGCCGCAAGCAGCACCTTTTTGCGCTGGCCCGCGGAGTAGCTTTGCATATCCTTTTCAAACTGCACGCGCGGGAAGTCCAGCTTGCGGAGTATTGTCAAAAACAGGCTGATGTCCGCGCCTATGCGCCTTGCGTAGTCCGCCGCCATGCCGGAAAGAAAGGATGTATCCTGCGGCACATAGGATGCCGTAATGCCGCCCGGAAGCTTCAAAAGCCCTTCATACGGCACATTTGCCGCGCCGTGCATATCGCAGCCGGCAAGCCTTGCCGCGGCCTTTATTATGCTTGACTTGCCGCAGCCGTTGCTCCCCGCAAGGGCTATTATATCCCCGCTTTTCAGCTCAAATGATACGTTTTGGAATATCCGCCGCTCTCCGTAGCTAAGGCTAAGCTCCCGCGCTTCAATTATGCGCGCCGCCCGCGTGCCGCATATGTGTATTTTCAGCTCCTCCTTGCGCTCAATGTTCTTGAGCAGGTTTTTCTTTTCCTCTATGGCGTTCCGCTGCCGCCGTTCTATATTTTTGCGCCGCTGCTGCATTTTGCGCGATTGCTCGCCTATGTATGCCCTGCCGCCGTTTATATATTTATCGCGGTCGGGAATATCGCCTATCTTTTCGCCCTCAACCCTGTCCGCCCATGCCGCGGTGCGCCGCGCGGCCTCCGAAAGGCGACGTATGTCGCCCATAAGCCTTTCGTTTTCGCCCTGCTCGTAGGCGTCCTGCCGCCGCTTATTCTCCCACCATTGGGAAAAATTGCCCTTTGTAACGGTTATGTCCGCGCGGTTGATGGAAAGTATATGGTCAACGCAGCCGTCAAGGAACGCGCGGTCGTGGCTGACCAAAATGAAGCCCTTCTTCCCGTTCAGATACTCCGCAACCCGCGCGCGGCCCTCCGCGTCAAGGTGGTTGGTAGGCTCGTCTATCAGCAAAAAGCTGTTCCGCCTAAGGAACAAGCCCGCAAGCATAAGCTTTGTGCGCTCGCCGTGGCTCAATGTATCAAACGGGCGGTATAGCGCGCCCGCGTCCACGTTAAGGCGGTTTATCTCCCTAAGCAGCTCCCATTCCTCCGCATCGGGGCAAACGGAGGCCATGCAGTCCGCCGCAAGGGCGTCCGGCTCAGCCACGTCAAAGGGGAAATAATCGAACTCCACGCTTGAAGCTATGCTGCCGCGGTAGTCGTATTTACCCATAAGCAGCTTTAGGAACGTTGTTTTGCCGCGCCCGTTGCGCCCTACGAACCCCAGCTTCCAATCCGTATCTATTGCAAATGAAACGTTTTCAAATATGTTATCGTAGCTGCCCTCATAGCAGAACGTTAATGAGTTTACGGAAATTTGAGACATAAAAAATCCTCCTTCCTTCGGCCGAAAATCAGCCGTGGCGGGAGGGTGCGGCGGAGCAGGGCGGCCCCGCGGGATATAAAAATACCCCAAGGCCGAATGAAGCATACGCAAGGATTTCCGCAAAAAAAAGAACGCACCCATCCGCGCCGCCGGTTTTAAGCGAACGGCAAACGGTTTAATCAATACGCTTTTATAATACGAAAATCAGTTGCGCATCCTTTCATCTCCTTCGGGTTTTGTTGAATATATTGTAAACCCGCCGCTCTCCGCCTGTCAAGCGGAGGGAAGCCTTGTAACGCTTATCCATTCGCTGCCGGGGGTGAACTCGGCAAGCTCGGCGCAGGTAAGCTCAATGGCGCTGTTCGCGCTGCCGCAGGCGGGGAACACGGTTTCAAACCGCTTTAGCGATTCATCAAGATATACCTTCACCCCTTCGGGCAGTGCAAACGGGCATACGCCACCCACGGCATGACCCGTCATGGCAAGGGCTTCATCGGCGGTGAGCAGCCTTGCCTTGAAGCCGAATTGCGCCTTAAAGCGGGCATTATCCACCTTAACGTCGCCCGCCGTTACTATTATCATGCAGCCCCCGCCCATATGGAACGAAAGGGATTTGGCTATCCGCGCGCCCTCAACGCCCAATGCCTGCGCCGCCAGCTCCACCGTTGCGCTTGAATGGTCAAGCTCCTTTACCCTGTCCGCCGCGTTAAAGCGGGCAAGGTATTCCCTTACCCTTGCTATCGATGACATAATTCGCCTCAATCAACGTCGTAGAGCACTTCCGCGGGCCTTTCGTCAAGCTGGGACGGGTTGCGCATAATGCTTTTTAGCTGCTTGAACGCGGTTGAATAATAGAAGCCGTCGCATATGCGCTCGTCCGTAACGGCGGTGTAGCTTATGAAGCGCCTTTCGCTGAGCTGCCCGTCGGGCTGAATTTCAAGCTTTCTCTGCTTTGGGCCGAACGAGAGGAACACCGGCACGTTGCCGAAATCATAAAGATGATGGAATATGGGCGGTATGCCCAGCGACCCCATGCTGGTTATGAACATGCTGCCGTGAAACGGGCTTAAATCGGTAAGCTTCTTGGGAAGCAGGCCGAAATAATCCAGCATTTTAAGGAACCACACCGAAAATTTAAGGAAAAGGCCGGGAATATGGCCAAGTATGCGGGCGGTATCGTCAAAGCTTGAATCCGTCCCGCTGCGCGCAAATTCTATTTCCTTTTGGAAAAGATTGTATATGTCCGTGGCGGTAGCGTCGCGCTCGGGACGAATCTTTATAATTGTTTCGCCCGAATCGCTCTTCATTTCAAGCTTAACGGCCAAGTTGACCTCAATATTGTTTCGCGCAAATATCTTCTGCCCCGATATAAAGCGGTTTACCGCCGGCTTTTGGGACACTATGCGCACATACGCCGCCACCAGCACATGCATTATGCCGAAGCCCGCAAGCCCTTCTACCTTGCGCTTGTGGCGAATGTAGCGCTCTATTTCGTCGATATCAACGGTATCCACAAAGTAGTTGGATGCGCCGTTCCTGTTCACCATTATGTAGCTGGACACCCTGTACAGCGGGTCAAGCGAGCGTAAAAGCCGCCCGTCCTTCCTGTCGCCAAAGCGCCGCCTTCTCTTTTCTTCCATGCTTAAAATAACCCCTATAAAAATAAATAATTCCGCGGCGTTTCCGCCCCCTTGAATTATATGTTGCTCCGCGCCGCCTGTCAACGATTCAGGGGAAAATGAGGGGATTCGCAAGTCGGAATGCGGGAATTCGTAATGCGTAATTCGGAATTCGGGAATTAGAAATGGGTGTGAAACGGGGCGTTGAGAATTTCTCCGTTTAACTCCCTCCGGCTTTTGCTTCGCAAAGGCTACAACCGAGCCGCACCCCTTTCGACCGTTCGCTAACGCTCACGCCCACTTTCCCCGCACGCGGGGACAGCTTTTTTGAACTCCCTCCGTCTTTTGCTTCGCGAAAGCCACGAACGCTGGTTGGAATATGGTCGTCTTGCGGCGCTATCGCTTGCAACACTCCCTATTCCGCCCGATTCTCCCCTCGCTGCATCGTCCACCGGACGCGCTCGGCTCGAATCCCTCGACAGGGAGGCGGGCGGGGGTGAACAAACAAACAGCAGCCCCGATGCAACCCCTCCGTCAATTCGCTAACGCTCATTGCCACCTCCCCTTTCAGGGCAGGCTTAATGTAAGAGTTTGTAAATCGCACCAAAAGGCTCCACCGCTTGCGGGGGAGCTGGCACGGCGCAAGCCGTGACTGAGGGG
>CABSAH010000150.1 GCA_902475645.1 uncultured Christensenellaceae bacterium
ACTGTTAAGGCGGAAGGTCACTCAAGAGGATATGAGTCACTCTTTAGAGCGCATTTATCATCAATGTGCATGGCTTGAAAGACTCTCCAGCAAGTTGACAGCTCTTGTAATGCTACAAGGAGAAATTGAAAAGAAGCCTGAGAATGTAGCGGCGCTGTTGGCTTCCGTGGAGGAAACGGTATCCGAATCTCTTAACGCAAGTAGGATAACACTTCACATTGATTGCAGGACAGAATCCCTCGTTATGGATTTTGACCTCCTTCGCTCGGCGCTGGTCAACCTTGTAGAGAACGCCCGCAAGGCAAGCATGGCAGGGCAAACGATAGAAATCCACACCTATGATAATATCATTGAGGTAACCGACCACGGCAGTGGAATCCCGCCGGAGGAACTGGCACGTGTGACTGAGCCGTTCTATATGGTGGATCATTCCCGAAGCAAGAAAAAAGGCGGCAGCGGTCTTGGTCTTGTGCTTGTAAAGCGTATTGCCGAAGCACACGGTGCAAAGCTGCAAATTAGTAGCGTCCTTGGTGCAGGAACAACGTGCAGGATAGTGTTCGTGCCCGTCGATGTTGACAAATAAATTACATCTCCATGACAACTCTTGCTTTTCAATATGCTATCATACCCTCAGAAGATAGGGAAGGAGCGTTTTGTTTAATATGAAAAGGGTATTGAGCGTTTTTATATCGATTTTGATGTTGCTTTTACTTGCGGCCTGCCAGCCCACACCGGATCAGCAAATCGTCATGAAAAAGGATACCGAGCGCATGGTAGAACGGGCGGCTGCTCAGGAAAACGGAACTCCGGTCAGCATGCTTGGCATACCGAATGAACGTTATACTTATGAAGCCTCCGATGCAAGCGGCATGGTGCATATTCGTGCGGATGCGGAGATAATACTGCCGGATGCGGAGCGCCTGCCAATCGTGCGTGTTGGCATGGGGAAATTTACGGAGCAGGATGCAGAAAACCTATATAACCTACTGTGCGATGGGGCAACGCCGATAGCGCCAGATACGCCGCTGCCTAAAAGCTATTACCGGGAAATCGTGCACGGGCTGACCGAGCTGCGGCAATCGGGAAATTTGGACAAATACGACTCGATTGAGGAACTGGATGCTGCCATTGCGGAGGTTATGAAACAGGTCGATCAGGCTCCGGCGAACGTTCAGGCGATAGAACCCAAATTTTCATTCATATCCAAGGAGCGTATATCGGAAATCAGGATTAGTTGCTTGGGAGCCGATTTTAAGGTGTCCACGCTCAGTGTTATGAATTCTGCGGACGGAAGCGGCTCCTGCCGCGCCGATTTTATCAGGAATATTCAAGACCGTGCGGCATACTCGGCCTTGATTGCCGGCGGGCTTGCGCCTACATTGGCGTTTGAACAAACGTTAAGTCCTTACTTTGTTTCCCCAAAAATGAGCGAGCAGGAAGCCGCGGGGATTGCAAACGGCGCAATGGAAAAGCTGGGGCTTACGGATTTTGTCTGCACGGGAAAACGCATGGCAGCGCTCTATAGTCCGGGAGTGGATGCAATCGACGCCCCGCGCAGGGGCATGTATGAATTCATGTTCACGCGCGGCGTGAACGGCGCGACAATCACATTTACCAACGATGAAGGCATGGCCCCGCCGGCTGACCCCAACGCTGCTGCCAGACCGTGGCCGTATGAACGGCTGCGAATGTTCATCGATGATGAAGGAATTTTCGCTTTGCAGTGGGACTCACCTTATACCGTAACCGAAATTCAAAACGAAGGCGCAACCCTGCTTCCCTTTGATAAGATTGCTGAAGTATTCGAGCTGATGATTGTGGTAAAGAACGAGCAGCCCGGCAATTCCGCAATTGCCGCATACCAACAGACGATTGAGATAAAAGAAATCCGTCTCGGCCTTATGCGCGTAAAGGAGAAGAACGTCAGGGGAAGCGGCGTACTCGTGCCCGTATGGGATTTTTTCGGGACACAAACATTTGGTGGTATAACGATTGGACAGGATGGCTATCAATCGCTGCTTACCATCAATGCGGTGGACGGCAGCATAATCGATAGGGAGCTTGGATATTAGTTCACGCTTAAAAGAAAGGAACACAATATGAAAAAGTTAATTTTTCCGATACTTATTCTTGCCATGGTTATTACCATGGCGGCCTGCGGACAAACGCAGGCCCCTCCCGCCGTGGTTGACACCGCCCCGCACGGCAACAGCACAGCACCGCCTGCAAAGAGCCCCGAGCAAACGGCGGACACGAAGCAAAGCGCCCTCCTTATGGGCATGACGCCCGATGCGTATTCGCCGTATGACGCACCCGCGCACGTTTCAGGGGAATACCGGTTTGATGCGCTTATCGTAGCGTTCAACGCGGACGTTACGGTACCCGAGGCTACGTCGTACCCAGTGGTTAAAATGCTGCGGCGCACGTTGACAAACAAAGAGATTTTTGGCATCGTTAACCTGCTTGCGGATACTTCAAACGGCGTTTACGGCAAGTGGGACGCGCCTAAGGAGCAATGGCAGGCATGGATTGATGAAGCGAGCCGCTATATGAGCGAGCCGTGGATGGACGGCAGTTATATGCTTTTTCTGAAGGAACGCTATAATGCGGCGCAGGAAAAGGTTTCCCGCGAACCCATTGATTCCGCTTCGATAGTGCAGGGCACGGCGGAGCAAACCTTTTATGTGCCATCACAAAACGGCATAACGGCGCATAAGTTCCAAGTATTTGAAGATGGCTTCATCTATTCCGCCAATGCCGTGAGCGATGGTTTGTACGGCCTTAAAACCGAGATCATCCGCAAAAGGGACGCGGCCGAATTCAGCGCCAACTTTGAATCGCGTGAGCAATATTTGTGGAACAGCCCCGGCGAGCCGGAGATTACGCAGGAGGAAGCTTACACACAGGCCGTAAAATTGCTGGACGATATGGGCTTGGGTGATTTGACCGTAAGCTATGCCGAGCCGTGCTGCTTTCTTGACAACTATGTGAATAAGACCACGGGCTGGGCGGTTACTTTTACCCGCAGCGCAGCGGGCCTTAGCGTGCAGGAGGAAAAGCTGCAAGGCAGCTCTTTTATCAGCTTCAATGCCGCCCCCGCCTATTTTGCGCCGTGGAGCGTGGAACGGGCTTTGATATCAATCGCAAAGGACGGAGTGCGCGGCATAACCGTGCGCGGTATGTCAAATATATCCGGAATCGAAATAGAATCGGTTCGGCTTATGCCCTTCGACGCCATGCAGGAACGCATTGCGGATACCCTCAACCGAATGTACGCGGCGCAAATGCAGGCGGAAAACCCAAGCGTGAAAGGCGAAATCACAGTCACATCCGCCTTGCTTGGCATGAGCCTGATTGCCGACAACGGCCAAACGGAAGAGGGCTTCTATGTGCCCTCATGGATAGTAAATTACTCCCTGACTACGGCCGGAGGCGACCAATCGGGCCAAATCATATTTAATGCCGCCGACGGCAATTACATCGAACCCCGCATGACCGCCCGTGACTTGGGCATATAACAAGAGTATTCTTTTGGTAGGCAGGCAGGAGGGCAAAGGAATTGTGCCGAACAAAAATTTGCCTCTTTTCGGGCAAATAATTCTCCGCGTGCTTATAATCCGATACGGGTGTTTACAATTTATTAAAAAACAAATCGTTGACAGCACAGCATAGTTATATTACTATGTTTATAGTAATACTGCGTTTTTAAGGAGATTGACCCATGGCTAACGGCAATACCGGCAAAAAGAACACCCTTACAACACCCGAATGGATAGTTATGAGCGCCCTTTGGGGCAGGGAACCGCAGGTTTTGGGGGAAATAATCGAAACCATCGGCGATAGGGTGGATTGGAGCTACACCACCTACGCTTCCTACATGAAGATTCTTTCGGACAAGGGCTTTGTGGGCTTCACAACGCGCGGGCGCATGAAGTTTTACTACGCCGCCGTGGATAAGGAAACCTGCATTGCCTCGGAGGGCGAGAGCATACTGGAAAAGCTGGGCGGCAGCGACGCGGAAGAGCTTATGCTGTGCATGATTAAAAAAACCGGACTTTCCAAGGAAGGGCAGGAGCGCATGAAGGCGCTTATCGATTCGCTTTCAGGGAAAGGGGATGCCAAGGTATGAAGCTTTTGAACACGCTGTTTGAAATCACCATATATTCCGCCGTATTGTTCGCGGCTGTAACGGGCTTTAAGCTTGCGTTCAAGAACAAACTCTCACCCGCGCTGCA
>CABSAH010000151.1 GCA_902475645.1 uncultured Christensenellaceae bacterium
TGCTGCATATGGATGAATTTTGTATTATTGGGGAACAATATCAGCTTATTGCGCTTATCACCGCATCCCTTGCGCAGCCTATGCTTGTCAATTCGTCGCTCAAAAGCCGCCTTGTGAGGGATAGCATTTTCTTTTCCCCCGCGCTCAGTCCCTTTTCGCGCTGCCTTACGGCTAAGCATATGTAAACATCCGCAATGGCGTATATGCTGCCGCTTTTAAGCCTGTCGCAATTTTCGCGGTAGCGGCGGTTCCAGTTTGCGCTTGGGGCAGGCTCGGTATTGGCTACGCCCGAAATAATGTAGCGCATAACGCTTTCGCCCTCCTCGCGCGATATCAGCCGCCTTAGGCCGATTTTTTCCGCCGTTGCAACCGGCACCATGGCGCTTACGCGGCCAAAGTCGAATTTAAGCACATAATACTCCGCATCCACGCCAAGCACCGTGCGCTGTTCAATTCCCGTAATTTCCCCTATGCCGTGCATGGGATAACATATTCTTTCACCTATGCTGAACATAGCCTCTGTTCCCTTCTCCGCGAGTATGCGGAATAAAACGGAGCGCGTTACTGCGTCCTTACCGAACGATTTCAAAAAGAGCGAAATCAAAATAAATATTTCCTTGCATTTTATTTTATCATCATTTAACGCGCCCTGTCAAAGAAAAATGCCATTTTGCCTGCAATTTTCGCACGGCGGGAGAATTCCGCGCCCCGTGTCCGCGTGCGGCGCACGGATTTTGCCCCGTTGGGTAAACCGCTTAACCCCCAAACGATTCCCCAAAAATATGCGCTTATGCCTCAAGCCGCGCCGCGTTATGCAGCGCGCCGATACGGGGGCGGGCTGTGTGGATAATGTGGAAACAGTCAAAAAACGGGCGAAACAAGCCTTAAAAATGTGGATAACTATGTGGATGGTGTGGACAACTGCCCTTTTCGGCTATGCTGATATGCAATATTAAGGCATAAATATGACGGAGAGCGCCAAGGAATATGCAGCCAAAGCATTGCGCCGCCGCCATAAAAAAACATAAGCTAAAATTACTCGGCATACATTTGTTATGAGGTGATGTTATGGCAGGGCGAAAAAGGGCGCGTAAATTGCTTAAAGCAGTCCGTCTGCTGGCGACAGGCTTGGCCGCGCTGATGCTGTGCGGCGCATTGGTGCTGCTTTTCGTGCGGCGGGAGAGCGCCGCGCTTGATGCGGCGGATGCGGAGCCGAGTGCGGAGCCTGTATGCACGCCGCGCTTCACCGTGGCGATAGACCCGGGCCACGGCTATCCGGACGGCGGCGCAACGGGCACGGATACGGGCATAAGCGAGGACGGCATAAACCTTGCCTACGCCATGGCGCTGCGCGACGAGCTGAGCGCGATGAACATAGCGGTTGTGCTTACGCGGCGGGACGAAAACGCGCTTTATGCCGACAAGAAACGGGACATGGCGGCGCGGCGGGACATTATAAATTCGGCGGGCGCGGACGCCGTTATAAGCATACATATGAATAAGTTTTACGATAGGAGCGTATCGGGGCCGATGGCGTTTTATATGAAGGGCTCGGCGGAGGGCGAAAGGCTTGCAAAATGCGTGCTGGACGGCGTATGCGCAGCCATAGGCAGGCCGCCCCGCCACGTTAACCCGGGCGAATACTATATAATAAAAAACAGCGAACCGCCAAGCGTAATACTTGAATGTGGGTTCCTGTCCAATCCGGATGACGAGGCGCTGCTGCAAAATAGGGAACACATGAATGCAATGATGAAGGGTGCAGCGGAGGGAATATTGAATTATATTGAATATAATGCCGATATAAGCGAAGGCGTTAATTGAGCCTATGCCCTTGCAAGCTTCTCGCTTTCGTGGCGGAGGCGTATCGCAAGCGTATAAAGGAACTCCTTCGATCCGGGCGGAGAATCCTCGCGGCAGACAAAAAGCTGATCGAGCCTATTTTGGTTGCCGTGCTGCCAAATGGCGTTTATTTCCTCGCGTATGCTGCGCTCCACGCGGGGCGGCGCGGTATTGTGCTTAGCCGCAACATAGGGATAAAGATTGTTTACGGCGCTCATCACGTCGCTGTTTTTCGAAATGAATTCAAGCGCGGTCGCCATCATTATGTAGCCGCTCCGTCCGGCGGGAGCACCAAGGTCCAAAAGCTGTGATTCTATATAGCCCCGCTTCATATTACTGCCTCCCTATACCAACAGTAACTGACGGAATAATAGTAAAAAAGTATAATTGAATCTGTGTATAAGTAGCATTTTTTCGCCCGCTCCCGCGCCGCCCTTGCGGGAAAAATTTTTATTTTGCGGCTATAAAAAAACGTTGCGCGCAAAACGCGGATATTGTATAATACAGTGCGGACATCCGCTAAGGATGCGCATTGCGAAAGGAGAACCGCCGAATATATGGACGAGAGCGACGGCGACGCTGCCGGCCCTGTTCCGTTAAAGCTTAATATCGATACAGACATAAAGGATCATTCCCAAAACCCAAAGGGCGCCTGCCCGCGGGTCTTGTGCGGCATGGTCTTTTTACATATATAAAAACATTTTTTGGAGGAACAAAAAAACAACATGGAAGACGACCCGCTTATAGGACTATTGCTTTTGCAGCTATTCTTTATTCTGCTCAACGCCGTGTTCGCGTGCGCGGAAATTGCCGTGCTTTCGGTGAACGAGGTCAAGCTGAATAAGCTTGCCGCGGAGGGAGATAAGCGCGCCGCGCGTTTGAGCCGCCTTACCGCCCAGCCCGCGCGCTTTTTGGCAACGATACAGATATCGATTACGCTTGCGGGCTTTTTGGGCAGCGCATTTGCCGCGGATAACTTTGCGGGTAAGCTGGTGGAGGCGGTGCAGGCAACGGGCGTAAGCATAAACGCGCATGTTCTAAACAGCATAAGCGTTGTTGTAATAACGCTTATATTAAGCTTTTTCACCCTTGTTTTCGGCGAGCTTGTGCCAAAGCGCCTTGCCATGAAAAGGGCGGAAAGCATTGCGCTTGCGCTAAGCGGCATTATAGCGTTCATATCCGCCGCGTTCAGGCCCGTGGTTTGGCTGCTTACGGCAAGCACCAACCTTGTGCTTAGGCTTATTGGCATTGACCCCAACGCGGACGACGACGCGCTGACGGAGGAAGAAATACGCATGATGATAGACGCGGGCAGCGAAAAAGGCGCCATTGAAGCGGGCGAAAAGGAGCTGCTGCAAAACGTGTTTGAATTCAACGACATTGAAGCGGAGGATATACTTACCCACAGGACGCGGGTGGATATGCTTTGGACGGACGAAACGGACGGGGAATGGGAAAGAACGATAAACGAAACCAACCATTCCCATTACCCCGTCTGTACGGATACGGCGGACGACGTTATAGGCATACTCAGCGCGCGTGACTACCTTAAATTGAACGACCGCACGCGCGAAAACGCAATGAAGCACGCCGTAAGCCCCGCGCTGTTCGTGCCGCAAAGCGTTAAGGCGGACGATCTTTTCCGCGAGATGCGCCGCACGCGCAGCCGCTTTGCCGTGGTGCTGGATGAATACGGCGGCATGAGCGGCATTGTTACAATGAACGATATAATAGAGCAGATAGTTGGCGATATTGACGATACCGATTCGGAGGAGGCCGTAAAGCCCATAGGCGGCGGCAAATACTCCGCAGGCGGCCGCGCCAAGCTTGAGGACATAGCCGAGCTTTTGGGCATAGACCTGCCCACCGACGAATTCGACACGATAGGCGGGCTTATATTCTCCGCCTTCGATGCAATACCCGCGGACGGCAGCCGCTTTTCCGCGTCGGTATGCGGCATACACGCGGACGTGGACGAGGTTGCGGAGCATAGAATAATACACTGCGTAATATACAAGGAGGACAACGGGGCGGCGCAGAGCGGATAACCGCCGGCAATTACCAAAGCCCCGCATAACCACTCAGTCAAACGGACTCCCTCAGTCAAACCTTTGGTTTGCCAGCCCTCCCTGCTGCGCAGGGCCACTCTGGTTGGAACAAGGTCGCCTTACTCACTGCCGTTCGTAATTCTCCCTGTTCCTGCCCGTTCTCCGTTTCGCTTCATCCGCCACAGGCGGCGCTCAACTCCGAACCTCAAAGAGGGAGCCTTTTGGTTTGTGTTTTTTACTGTTCCCCCTCAGTCACGGCTTACGCCGTGCCAGCTCCCCCGCAGGCG
>CABSAH010000152.1 GCA_902475645.1 uncultured Christensenellaceae bacterium
TTTATAATAATTCCATCAAGCTAATGTTTCCGTTTTGTCACAAAGGATACGCCCTTGTGCCTTGACTATAATGCAAGGTGGTACTATACTTTAACCATGGATTAGCACTCAATGAAGATGAGTGCTAACAGGAGCAAAGCGGAGCGGACCGTGGCGAAAGGAGGCGGTGAACAAATGAAGCTTGACGCAAGAAAAATGCGCATACTTCAGGCGATAATAGATGATTACATTCTCACCGCGTCGCCCGTAGGCTCTCGCACGATTGCAAAAAGCACGGACATCGGCCTTTCAAGCGCAACCATACGCAATGAAATGAGCGACTTGGAGGAGATGGGCTTCCTTGAACAGCCGCATACCTCCGCCGGAAGGATACCTTCCGATAAGGCATATAGGCTGTATGTGGACAGCATAATGCGCCGCTCCCAGCTAAGCCGGGATGAATTGAACTTCATCAGCGAACACTATTCAAAAAAGCTTGGCGAGGTGGACGATATTGTTAAGCAGACGGCATTCGTGCTTTCAAGCGTAACGCGCTATGCATCCATGGTGCTTTCTCCGCGGTTGCATACCGCAAGGCTTAGGTACATCCATCTGGTAGGCTTGGGCGAAGGGAAGGCGCTGCTGCTCATTGTGACCGATTCCGGACTTACGCGGGATTCGCTAATACGTGTCCCATACGGAATGGAGCAAAGGGAGCTTGAACGGATATCGCTAATGCTCAACGCAAAGCTTTCCGATTGCCGCTTGGACGAAATAATGGCAAGCCGCATGGACGATATCGCCGGGGAGCTGGGTGAGCATGCGCAGTTCCTTAACTCAATCGTAGATTCGCTTGGCGAAAGCCTTGAACAGAAGTCTAAGCGGGTGGAGCTGAGCGGGGCAATGAACCTTTTGAGCTTGCCTGAATACAACGACGTGGATCGTGCAAGGGACATATTGAGCGTTATGGAAAAGAGCGATGCGCTTTACGAAATGCTCAAGGGGCGCGAGGATGTTGAATTTACAATAAGGATAGGGCATGAAAACGAGCTTAGCAGCATGAAGGATTGCAGCGTTGTTACGGCAACGTATAAAATAGGCTCGGAGCCGATAGGCACGTTCGGCGTAATAGGGCCGACGAGGATGAACTATCCCAAGGTGCTGGCCGTTATGAGCCACATAGGAAGAACATTGAGCGAAACGCTTACAAATATGCTTGATGAGGAGCGTAAATAAAATTGGCTAAGAAGAAAGAGAACCCTCCCGTAGAGGAAAAGAAAACCTGCGAAGCTGAAAATGCAGCCGATACCGCAGCCGAAAATGAGATTCCCGAAAGCATAACGCTTACAAGGGACGAATTTAAGCAGGTGAAGGACCGCATAGACCAGCTTGAAAAGGAAAAGGAGAGCGATGTTGCGCTGCTCCAGCGGCTGCAAGCCGATTTTGACAACTATCGCCGCAGGAATGCTTCCATAGCGGCGGATAGCTTGGATGAAGGCGAGCGTAACCTTATCAAGGCTCTGTTGCCGGTGCTGGATAATTTTGACAGGGCGCTTGCGGCCGTGCCGGAGGATGAAAAAACGGCATGGGTGGACGGAATGAAGCTTGTTTCCAAGCAGCTTTACGAAACGCTCTATAAGGCCGGGCTTGAAGAAATTCAGGCGGACGGTCAGTTCGACCCCGAGCTTCACAACGCCGTGATGCAGGAGGAGAACACGGATAAGGAAAGCGGCGAAATAATAGACGTTTTCCAAAAAGGATATAAGGTTAAAAATCGCATAATTCGCCATAGCATGGTGAAGGTTGCGAAATAATAAATAACAACTAAGATTTTTTCAGGAGGAAATAGATTATGGCAAAGATTATCGGTATTGACCTTGGCACCACCAATTCCTGCGTGGCGGTTCTGGAAGGCGGCGAGCCTGTTGTTATCCCCAATGCCGAGGGTGCGCGTACAACCCCGTCCGTGGTTGCATTTAAGGGCAGCGAAAGAATAGTCGGCAGCGCGGCAAAGCGTCAGGCTATCACCAACCCCGATAAGACCATCAGCTCCATAAAGAGGGAGATGGGCTCAACCTACAAGAAGAATATAGACGGCAAGGATTATACTCCGCAGGAAATAAGCGCAATGATACTTCAAAAGCTGAAGCAGGACGCGGAAGCCTACCTTGGCGAAAAGGTAACGCAGGCCGTTATAACCGTTCCCGCGTATTTCAGCGATTCTCAGCGCCAGGCCACCAAGGACGCCGGACGCATTGCGGGTCTTGACGTGCTGCGCATAATCAACGAGCCTACCGCTGCCGCGCTTGCATACGGCATGGATAAGGAAACCAACCAGAAGATACTGGTTTATGACCTTGGCGGCGGCACGTTCGATGTATCCATACTTGAAATCGGCGACGGCGTATTTGAGGTTCTGGCCACACACGGCAACAACCGTCTTGGCGGCGACGACTTTGACCAGAGGCTGATGGACTACATCGTGCGTCAGTTCAAGAGCGAATCGGGCATAGATCTCAGCAGCGACCGCATGGCTATGCAGAGGTTGAAGGAAGCCGCAGAAAAGGCAAAGATAGAGCTTTCCAGCATGGTACAGACCAACGTGAATCTGCCCTTCATTACGGCGGACAGCACAGGCCCCAAGCATCTTGACATGACCATTACCCGCGCCAAGTTCGAGGAGCTTATACACGATTTGGTTGAAAAGACCCGTGAGTGCATGAGCATTGCCATGAAGGATGCAGGACTTACCAATTCCAATATTGATAAGGTTATATTGGTCGGCGGCTCCACCCGTGTTCCCTGCGTGCAGGAGCTTGTTAAGAACGTTACCGGCAAAGAGCCCTTCAAGGGCATCAACCCCGATGAGTGCGTTGCAATCGGCGCGGCTATACAGGGCGGCGTGCTTGGCGGCGAAGTGAAGGACATTCTGCTGCTTGACGTTACCCCGCTCTCCCTCGGTATTGAAACCGTAGGCGGCGTGTTTACTCGCCTGATAGACCGCAATACCACCATCCCCACCAAGAAGAGCCAGATATTCTCCACCGCTGCCGACGGACAGACAAGCGTAGAGGTGCATGTGCTTCAGGGTGAGCGCGAGATGGCGAAGGATAACAAGACCCTTGGCCGCTTCCAGCTTGCAGGCATAGCTCCCGCGCCGCGCGGAGTGCCGCAGATAGAGGTTAGCTTTGATATCGACGCCAACGGCATAGTGCATGTCAGCGCCAAGGATCTTGGCACGGGCAACGAGCAGAAGGTCACCATAACCGCCTCCACCAATTTGAACGAGGAAGAGATAAAGAAGGCCGTGCGCGAAGCAGAGCAGTTTGCAAGCGAGGATAAGGCCCGCAAGGAAGAGGTTGAACAGCGCAACCATGCGGACAGCCTGATTTACTCCACCGAAAAGACCCTGAAGGAGCTGGGCGACAAGGTGAATGCGGACGATAAGGCCAAGATAGAAGCTCAGGTAGCGGAGCTGAAGAAGCTGATGGAAGGCAGCGACACAGCCGCCATAAAGGCCGGATGCGATAAGCTGACCGAAACCTCCTACGAAGCCTTCGGCAAGATTTATCAGCAGCAGGCCAATCAGCAGGGCGGAGAGGGCTTTGACCCCAATGCTGCGCAGCAGGGCGGCGCTTCCGCCAATAACGACGACAACGTTGTTGATGCCGACTACGAAGTAGTGGATGACGATAAGAAATAAGCATAACGCTTAAAAAGCAGGACAGTTTGCATAATGCGGGGGCGATCCTTGCGGTCGCCCGCCGCGTTGTGCGTTGTAGAAAGATAAGGAGTTGGGGACAGTGAAGGAAGATTATTACGAGCTGCTTGGCGTGAATAAAAACGCAACCGACGACGAGATAAAAAGCGCCTTCCGCAAGCTGGCAAAGCAATATCATCCAGACCTGCACAAGGGGGCGGACAAGGAAGAAGCCGAGGCCAAGTTTAAGCAGATAAACGAGGCTTACGAGGTGCTATCCGATAAAGAAAAGCGCGCCAAGTATGACCAGTTCGGCCATGCGGCGTTTGATCCGGCTGCGGGTGCGGGCGGATACGGCGGGTACGGCTTCGGTGATTACAGCGATATTTTCGACAGCATATTCGGCGGCGGCTTCGGCGGCTTTGGCGGCGCAAGGCAGCAAACGCGCAACGGCCCCGTCCGCGGCAACGATTTGAAATATAACCTTACGCT
>CABSAH010000153.1 GCA_902475645.1 uncultured Christensenellaceae bacterium
TTTTGCGCGCACACAGCCACAATATGCCCGCCATAATACACGCAATAGGCGACGGGGCGGTTGAAATGTGCCTTAACGCAATAGAGTATGCGCGGCGGGAAATGCCGCATCTTCACCCGCGCCACGGCATAGTGCATTGCCAAATAACGGATAAGGCGCAGGTGGAGCGGTTTAAGGAGCTGGACGTAATTGCATATATTCAGCCGGTGTTTATAAATTATGATATGCATATAGTTTATGACCGCGTTGGCAAGGAGCTTGGCAGCACATCCTACGCATGGAAGGATTATATACGCCTTGGCGTGCATACACCCTTCGGCACGGATTGCCCCGTTGAGGCGTTCCGCCCGCTGCCGGGAATATACTGCGCCGTTACCGGATGCGATTTGAACGGCACAGGCCCGTTCCTGCCGCAGCAGATATTGGATAGGGAAACGGCGCTGTATTGTTACAGTGCGCAGGGCGCGTACTGCACGGGCGAGGAAAACGTGAAGGGCAAAATAAAGGAAGGCATGTATGCGGACTTTATAGTGCTTGATACGGACCTTATAAGCTGCACGGATATTGAAATACTTCAGGCAAGGGTGCTGCGCACGTTCGTGAACGGCGAATGCGTTTATGAAGGATAAATAAAACGGAGAAAGGATGTATCGGCATGAAAACGGCACTTGTAAACGGAAAGGTATACGTTGAGCGCGGCGTATTCAAAAGCGCGGCTGCAATCGAAAACGGCATTATAACCGCCGTGGGCACGGATGAGGAAATACTCGATGACGCGGGCAGGGACGCAAGGATAATAGACTGCCGGGGGCGTACGGTCATACCCGGCCTTAACGATAGCCATATGCACCTGCTTATGATGAGCGCGGGGCTTTATCAGGTGGATATAAACGGCGTAAAATCAATAGACGAAATGATAGCGCGCGCAAGTACATTCATGCGGGAGCATCCCGAGCGCTGCCGCGAAGCGATGCACGGCGTGGGCTGGAATCAGGATATGTTTGAAGGGGAAAAGCGCATACCCACGCGGCATGACCTTGATAAAATATCAACCGAAATACCAATCGTGCTTGAGCGCATATGCGGCCATGTGGTTACCGCCAACACAAGGGCGATAGAGATGCTGGGGCTTAATAAAAGCTCCGCGCAGTTTCCTGGCGGCACGTTTGAACTGGAGGCGGACGGCTACCCAAGCGGCGTATTTACCGAAAACGCGTGCGGCGAAATACTTTCCGTAATTCCGGAATACAGCGAAGCGCAGCTTGAGGCCATGCTTACGGACGCCATGAGCTATGCCGCGGCGCACGGCGTAACAAGCGTACAATCCAACGACGCAGGCACCTCCGCCGCGCCCGAAACGGTGTTTAGGCTTGTGCGGCGCGTGTTTGAAGGCGGCAGGGCTAAGCTTAGGTATCATCATCAGGCGTGTTATCACTCTGCGGCGGACTTTAAGGCGTTCATAGACGGTGAATTTGCCCACGGCGATTATTCGCACCCGTGGCTTACGCTTGGGCCGCTAAAGCTTTTCCGCGATGGCTCGCTTGGCGGCAGAACGGCCACCATGCGCCATGAATACCTGGACGACCCCGGCAATTACGGCGTGGAGGCCATGCACGATGATGAAATGCTTGAAATGTGCCGCATGGCGGACAGGGCGGGCATACAGGTTGTTACCCACGTTATAGGCGATAAGGCCATAGAGGACACCGTAAGGTGCTATGAAGCAGTGCTGCACGGCGGCAAAAACCCGCTGCGTCACGGCCTTGTGCATTGCCAAATAACCGATATGCCGCTGCTTGAACGCATAGTTAGGGACGATATACTTGCCCTGTATCAGCCCATATTCTTGGATTACGATATGCACGCCGTAATACCCCGCTGCGGCAGGGAGCTTTCCTCCACGTCCTACGCCTTCGGCACAATGGCGCGGCTTGGCGCAAGGGTGTCCTACGGCACGGATTGTCCGGTTGAGGACTGCAACCCCTTCCCCAACATATACTCCGCCGTTACCCGCAAGGATAAGGAGGGCTATCCCGAGGGCGGCTTTTTCCCCAACGAGTGCGTGGACGTTTGCACGGCCATAGATGCATACACCGCGGGCAGCGCATACGCCCAGTTCATGGAAAACGAAAAGGGGCGCATAAAGGCGGGCTACATGGCGGACATGGTGATTCTGGATAAGGACATATTCACCTGCGACCCAATGGAAATACGCGATATACTGCCCGTTATGACCATTGTAGGCGGGGAAATAGTATACGAGAGGTAAAGTTATGAATATCTATTTGACTGAAATTGCAAGCGCGGCAGCCATCGCACAGGAGAATATGCAGCGCGAGCATGTGAGCGGGCTTGCGATGGCGTTTATAAAAAACGGCGAGCTTGTTATGAGCCGATGCCTTGGCATTGCGGACACGGAGCGCAATATACCCGTATCGAACGAAACTTATTTTGAGGCCGCGTCGCTCACAAAGCCGTTTTTCGGCAGGCTTGTGTTTGAATTGGCGGACGAGGGCGTAATAGACCTTGACAGGCCGCTTAGCGAATATGAGCAGGCATGGACGCCCTGCACCGACGCGCGGTTTAAGCGCGTTACGGCAAAGGATGTTTTGAGCCATGCCACGGGGCTGCCCAACTGGGGCAGGCTGCCAACGGAGCTTTGCTTTGAGCCTAAGCGCGGGTTCGGCTATTCCGGCATGGGGTATTATTACCTGCAATCCATAATAGAAAAGCGGCTCGATACGCGCCTTGACGACCTTATGCAGAAACGCCTGCTTGACCCATTCGGCATGGACAAGGCGGCGCTTATATGGACGGGTGCATTGCGCAATACGCTTGCGCGCACGGTTGATGCGGAAGGGAACATAGAGCCCATGCGCTCCTCGGCGCGGCATTCCACGGGCATGGAGCCGAACAGCGCGTTTTCGCTGTATGTAACGATTGACGATTACCCCAAGTTCCTTTTGAATATATTGAGGGAGCCTGACTTTGCCGCGCGCGTGCGCTCGGTCAGGAACGCAGCGGGCAACGGCGTGGAATGGGGGCTTGGCTGGGGGCTTTATAACGAACGCCTGTGGCACTGGGGCGACAACGGCGGCTTCAAGTCCCTTGTCTGCCTTGACCCCGCAACGCGCGACGCCCTGCTTATCCATACCAACGGCTTCAACGGCCTTAACGTCTGCTTCGCCATAGCCGAGCATGTTACGGGCGAAGGCTTTAAGGATATCGCGGAGATGGTAGAAGGGGTGGAGTAGGGGTAAGCGGGCTGCCGAAGGCTAACTTGCCGCTAACAAAAAAGATTAAGCACATCATCGGCGCTTTGGTGCAAATGATGTGCTTATTTGCTTGACTTAAACTAAGGATTTAAGAAGCTATGCTCTGTAAAAATCCCGGAATTACTTAGCCTGTGAAACCGCCACAGCCACGGCGACGGTTGCGCCGACCATGGGGTTGTTGCCCATGCCTATAAGGCCCATCATTTCAACGTGCGCGGGCACGGAGGAGGAGCCTGCGAACTGCGCATCGGAATGCATACGGCCCATGGTGTCCGTCATGCCGTAGCTGGCGGGGCCTGCCGCCATATTGTCCGGATGCAGCGTGCGTCCCGTGCCGCCGCCCGACGCCACGGAGAAATACTTTTTGCCGTTTTCGATGCACCATTTCTTGTATGTTCCCGCAACGGGGTGCTGGAAGCGGGTGGGGTTGGTGGAGTTTCCGGTTATGGATACGTCCACGTTTTCATGGCGCATAATGGCAACGCCCTCGTTCACGTCGTCCGCACCGTAGCAAAGCACCTTGGCGCGGTCCCCGTCGCTAAAGGAGGTGGTGTTAACTATTTTCAGCTCGTCGGTATACTGGTCGTATTCGGTTTCAACGTGGGTAAAGCCGTTTATGCGGCTTATAATATATGCCGCGTCCTTGCCAAGGCCGTTGAGTATTACCTTGAGCGGCTCCCTGCGCACCTTGTTTGCCGTGCGGGCAATGCCTATTGCGCCCTCCGCGGCGGCAAAGCTTTCGTGTCCCGCAAGGAACGCAAAGCAATGCGTGGATTCGGAAAGCAGCATTGCGCCAAGGTTGCCGTGACCCAAGCCCACCTTGCGCTGATCGGCAACGGAGCCGGGTATGCAGAACGCCTGCAAGCCTTCGCCTATGC
>CABSAH010000154.1 GCA_902475645.1 uncultured Christensenellaceae bacterium
CGAGGAAGCAAGCTTTGTGCATGTGCTTACGTTTGTTTACGAAGGGCAGAAGTACATAGCCCTTGAACCGGCGGAGCAGCAGGACGACGAGGAAGCGGAGGTGGTTCTGCTTAGGGTGGACAGCAAGGACGGACAGGATTATTACAGCACGATAGACAATGAAATACTTCTTAACGAGGTGTTTGACGAATTCTTGGATATAATCGAGGAGATGGAAGGAGAGGACGAGGAGTGAGAGGCCCAAAGCTTTTTGAAGGCGCGCGCGTTGCGCTTATTGCCCCGTCAAGCCCCGTTAACGGCGATGTTGAAGCAAAGCTTGACCGCGCCGTTAAAACAGCGGAGAAGCTGAACCTTATCCCCGTTTTGTACCCAACCGCCCGCGCCGCCCACGGCTATCTTGCCGGCACGGACGAAATGCGCGCAAAGGATATAAACGATGCTTTTGCGGATAAGGATATAGACGGCATATGGTGCTTGCGCGGCGGCTACGGTGCGCACAGGCTGCTGCCGCTGCTTGATTATACCACCATACGCGAAAACGCAAAGTTCTTTGGCGGATACAGCGACATTACCGCGTTCCATACCGCGTTCCGCCAGCAATGCGGCTTCGGCACATATCATATGGTGATGCCCACGAGCGACAATTTGATAGACGGCAGCGAATACAGCTACAAATACGCAAAGGCAATGCTCTTCGGGGAGGATATAGTATACGAAAATCCATCTGACGCGCCCGTAAAAACGCTTTACGGCGGCAGTGCGGAGGGCGAGCTTTGCGGCGGCAATCTGTCGCTTGTGGCGGCAAGTCTCGGTACGCCGTGGGAGATAGATACGCGCAACAAGCTTTTGTTCCTTGAGGACGTTGATGAGCAGCCATACGGCATAGACCGCATGTTCACCCAGCTTAGAAATTCAGGCAAGCTTGATGACTGCGCGGGCATAATACTCGGCCAATTTACCGATTGCCAGGCTAAAAAGCCCGAAAGCTCACTCACCATCGAAACCGTGTTCGAGGAGCTGGTAAAGCCCTGCGGCAAGCCCTGCATAACCAACCTTATGTGCGGCCATTGCGCGCCCACCATGAGCCTGCCCTTAGGCGCAAGGTTTGCGCTTGACGCCGATGCATGTACGCTTACGGAAAAGTAATGTAAAAGAATGGATGTAATTCGTTAAGATTGCATAAAGAAAACATAAACAATGCGTTAAACCGCGGCCCTGTGCGTTAAGCAATATATTGTGCGGCAAAAGCTGTGCAATGCAAAACGCGCGGGGCCTTTATATGTGCATGGGAAACAGAAAATGCCTGAATAACTGATAAAAACCACCGTGTGCGGGTATGGTAAATCCAACGCCGCAGGCATAAAATGCAGGGAAAACATATTGTTACTGCAAATGCATGTCCGTAACAACTTCTTAACACGCATGTTATCCTGTTCATAAATTTCTCACAATTGCTTGACGATGCCGTCAAAATCTACTAAAATTGAGTTACACAAAAAATCTATAAGGAGGATCCCATCTGATGGATAAAAAAGGTACGAAAATTGCCTATTTTGTAGCTTGTGCCGTATTCGTAGTGCTGCTTATAGTGATAGGCATCAGCTTCAAGGACGCTCCGCTGCCCACGTTTGTTGTAGACGGCGAAACCGTTCAGGCAGACACTCCCTTTGCAGGTACTTTTTGGTCCCTGCTGCCGCCTATCGTTGCAATAGTGCTTGCACTCATAAGCAAGGAGGTTTATTCTTCCCTGTTCTTAGGCTGCCTTGTAGGCGCGCTGCTTTACACTCAGTTTAACCCCTGGAACACGATAGTCGAGCTTGTCGGCGCCAACTACGGTATCGTATCCGTTCTGGCGGACGCCGGAAATATGGGCATTATCGTATTCCTGGTAGTTCTTGGCATAATGGTTGACCTGATGAACAAGGGCGGCGGAAGCGAAGCATTTGGCCGCTGGGCGAAGAAAACCGTTAAGTCCCGCTGTGCCGCTCAGCTTCTCACCATGCTCCTCGGCGTACTCATTTTTGTTGACGATTATTTCAACTGCCTCACCGTCGGCGCCGTTATGCGCCCCGTCACGGAAAGCCACAAAATCAGCCGCGCTAAGCTTGCATACATAATCGATGCCACTGCCGCGCCGGTCTGCATGATAGCTCCCGTGTCCTCTTGGGCAGCTGCCATTTCCGGCTATGTAACCACCTCCGACATCAACGGCATCGAGCTTTTCGTAAAGCAGATCCCGTGGAACTATTACTGCCTGTTGACGCTTGTTATGATTGTCGTCACCAGCATTATCAATCTTGACTACGGTCTTATGCTCAAGCATGAGTACAACGCGCAGGTTAAGGACGATTTGTTCACCACCCCCGAGCGACCCTTTGAAGGCGCGGACGATTACGAGAAGCCTGCCAGCGGCAAGTCCTCCGTACTCGATTTGATTATACCCGTTGTGGTGCTTATAATCGTATGCGTTATAGCGCTCGTGTTCTCCGGCGGATACTTCACGCCCGGCGAGGAAGCCTATCAGGACTTCGTTGTCGCCTTCTCCAATGCCGATGCGGGCACGGCTCTTGCCCTCGGCGGCATGATAGCACTTGTGTTCACGTTCATCTATTTCTGGATTCGCGGCGCATTCACGTTTGAAAAATCCATGGAATCCATACCTCAGGGCTTCATACAGATGATTGCCCCCATACTGATACTGACCTTCGCATGGACGCTTTGCTCCTTCACCCGCTTTGCCATGTATTCCGCCGAATTCGTAAGGGCGGCCATGGCCAACGCCGGCAGCCTTAAGCTGTTCCTGCCCGCCGTTATATTCATAATCGGCGCTGCGATAGGATTTGCTACCGGCACTTCCTGGGGCACCATCGGCATAATGGCTCCCATAGTGGTTGCGGTGTTTGATTACAGCGCAGAGCCTGTGCTCTGCACCATCGGCCTTGCGGCGGCCTGCTCCGGCGGCGTTATGGGCGACCATTGCTCCCCCATTTCCGATACCACAATTATGGCCTCCGCGGGTGCGCACTGCTTCCATTTGAACCATGTGTTCACGCAGCTTCCGTATTCGCTGACGGTCACGGCCGTGGCGTTCGTAAGCTTCATACTTGCCGGCCTTATCCAGAACGTGTGGATTAACCTTATCATAGCCGTCGCGCTCATGATAGGCACGCTGTTCGTAATAAAGGCCGTTGTTTCCAAGAAGAACGCGGGCATATTTGAAGAAATGGCGGAAGCCAACAAGAAATTGTCGGCAGTCCAATAAAAAACAATTAAGCCTGATGTAAATTGAATGGCTTGGCGCACTGCGAAAAAACGGTGCGCCTTGCTTTTTATTTCCGTGACAACGCGCGCCGTACATGGTATACTTTTGTTAAATCATTCGGCTTTTTTAAGGAGACGGCATAATGGGAAACAATGTAGGTATTGCTATATTTATATTTCAGGCGCTGCTTGCGCTGTTCGCTTTTTTTGTCACCGCGCCCATGACGCTTAACGCAGTAAGCCTTTTCGGCGTGCAGAAGCGGTTTGCGGAGGAGATGATAAAGCTTGGCGTTGTCAAGGAAAAGGACGTTAAGAATATGCAGCCCAAAAAGCAGATAGTGGGCGTTTTGATATCGCTTGTGGTAATAGGCGCGCTGTGCTATTCGTGCTACCGCACGGCGCCGATGGGGTATCTGTGCGGCGGAGTGCCGCTCATGGCCGGCTTTTGGAAATATCGCAACATTCTTGAAATGAACAACCTTACCGTTCAGCGCTTTAAGAATACATATAAGGACTGCATGAACACAAAGAAATACAACGATTATGTAAGGACGCATTTTTAATGCGTGAGGAGGCGGATAAAATGCAGTCCGCCTCTATATTTTTGTTGCAAAGCAAAGCGGAATGTGGTATAATCCGCCATGGTGCGTTTAATGGAATGGCGCGCCCGCGTAAAAGTGAATCATTACGCACCCATGCGGACCGCAAGGCTCGTGCCCGATGCGTCGGGTTGCCGTTACGGGATGATGCATGGGGAGGATAAAAAACGAGGAGGTTTTTTTATGTCTGTTATTTCCATGAAGCAGTTGCTTGAAGCCGGTGTGCATTTTGGCCACCAGACCCGTCGTTGGAACCCGAAGATGAAGGAATA
>CABSAH010000155.1 GCA_902475645.1 uncultured Christensenellaceae bacterium
AGTTCTTCGTTCATCAATCTCCGGCACGAATACCGCTTCCGTGATTCCGGCGTAATTATGAGCATAAACGGCCACGAGCAAAGCTTTGATTACGATAAGCTGCTATGCGCATACGAAACAGGCGACAGCTTCTATCTTTATTCAAACAAGACACTTGCTTTGATAGTGGATAAGGCCGGCTTTGATAAGAACGGCAGCAACAGGCTCGGCGCGCTTTTGAGCGAGAGGCTGGGCAGCAAATTCAGAATAATAAGCAAATAACATATTTCGAGGAGAATGGAATGAGAAACGCATACGACATACTTGAAGAACGCGGCCTTGTTAAGCAATGCTCCCATCCTGAAGAGCTTAGGGAGCTTATGGGCAAGGAAAGGCTGACTTTTTACATTGGCTTTGACCCCACGGCGGACAGCCTGCATATAGGCCATTACGTTGCGCTTATGACAATGGCGCACATGCAGCGCGCGGGCCACAGGCCGATAGTCCTGCTTGGCGGCGGCACGGCATACATAGGCGACCCCTCCGGCAAGACCGACATGCGCCGCATGATGACGCCGGAGGAAATTGAGCATAACGCCTCCTGCTTCCAGAAGCAGATGGCGCATGTGCTGAACTTTGAAGGCGAAAACGCCGCAATAATCGAAAACAACGGTAATTGGCTCCATTCGCTCAACTTCCTTGAATTCATGCGCGACATAGGCTCCCTGTTCAGCGTGAATAGGATGCTTGCCGCGGAATGCTACAAGCAGCGCATGGAGCGCGGCCTGACATTCTTTGAAATGGGCTATATGCTTATGCAGAGCTACGATTTCCTTATGCTGCATCAGAAATACGGCTGCGTGCTGGAAATGGGCGGCGATGACCAATGGAGCAACATACTAAGCGGCGCCGACCTTATAAGGCGCAAGGAGCAGCACGCCGCCTTCGCCCTCACCACGGGACTTCTTGCCACAAGCGAAGGCAAAAAGATGGGTAAGACCGAAAAGGGCGCGCTGTGGCTTGACCCCGAAAAGACAAGCCCCTATGAGTTCTATCAGTACTGGCGCAATGTTAGCGATAACGACGTGCAGACCTGCTTCAAAATGCTCACGTTTGTGCCTATTGACGAGATAAACGCCCTTACCGCACCCACGGCCAACATAAACGACGCCAAAAAGGTGCTTGCATATACGCTCACCGCGCAGGTTCACGGCGAGGAAGAAGCAAAGAAGGCGCAGCAGGCAGCCGAAGCATTGTTCGGCGGCGGTGGGGACATTGAGCATATGCCCACCATCAAGCTGAGCGATGCCGAAATAGAATCCAGCGGCCTTAGGGTTACGGATCTGTTGGTTCTTGGCAAGCTTTGCACCAGCAAGAGCGATGCGCGCCGCACGATAGAAGGCGGCGGCGTGCTGATGAACGATGTTAAAGTGAGCGATGTTTACGCCGCGGCTGACCCCGCCGCCCTTGAAAGCGGTATAATACTGAAAAAGGGCAAAAAGGGCTTCCTGCGCGTTATAAAGGGCTAACGCCCCATGAAGCCGTATAAAACAGCACATAAAGAAGCGAAAACGGAGCGGATAATAAACCGCTCCCGCTTCATATCGCATTGTTTTCCGGTAAGGAGCGAGGAGGAAGCATTAGCGCGGCTTAATGACATTAGAAAGCAATACCCCGATGCTTCGCACGTTTGCTATGCATACAGGATAGGCGAGCTTAGCGAAACCACCCGCTTCAGCGACGCGGGCGAGCCTTCCGGCACGGCGGGGATGCCAATACTTGAAGTATTGAAGGCAAACGGGCTTACATATGTGCTTTGCACGGTAACGCGCTATTTCGGCGGTATACTGCTGGGCGCAGGCGGGCTTGTGCGCGCATATTCATCGGGCGCGGCGGACGCGGTAAAGGCGGCGGGCGCCGAAAAGCATATCCCGGGCGCCCTGATTGCATTAAGGTGCGATTATTCCCGCTACGGCGCAATAGAAAGCCTTATAGCAAAATCCGATGCAGCAATAACCGAAAGCGAGTTCACGGACGAGATACGCCTTTCTGTATCCTGCGCCAAGGAGGATGCGGACGGCATTATAAAGGCCATAATAGAGCGCACGGACGGGCGCTGCAAGCCGGAGCTTTCGGGGGAGTGCGAATTGATATTGCCCCTATGACTCCAACGGAATATTAACTTAATGAAACATATTGCCCTTCGCTATGGCGTTCGGGCATTTTTTAAGCTATAATAGAATACGTATCGGTTTTCCGATTATAAAAGCTTTTGAGGTATATTGATGAAACGCGCTAAAAGAGTTTTCGCAATTATAATAAGCCTTGCCTGCCTGCTTGCCGGCAGTGCAGCCATGGCTGCATCCATAAACGTAACGTCCGATCCCGGTGCGCTCGGCACGGAAGGCGGCAGCGTACAGCTTAGCATCTCTATCGCCAACGATTCTGCGTATGCCATGGAGAATATATCCATTGCAAACAACGGCACGCGCTTTTTCAACACAAGCGGAGTTGTTATCGCCCCCGGCGAAACGACAGCGTTCAGCCAAAGCGTATCCATACCCGCGGCAATGCTCGGCCAGCCGATAGGCTTTGACATAACATGGAGCGAAAACGGCGAACAGAAGCATTCCACGGCCTCCGTCACCGTGCTGAACAGCGGCGCGGACTTAGCTGAGGCGGCGCTGAGCGTTTCGGTAAAGGCCAGCTCCTCCCAAGCATCCCGCGGCGAATCGATAACGCTGACATATACAATAACCAATTCGGGCATCACGCCGATTTCGGGCGTATCGCTTACGGATAAGGAAATCGCCGGGCGGCAGGCCATGGTAAGCGGCATAACCGTTGAGCCCGGCACGCCGTATGTATACACCCATGAATTTACAATGGGCTCATCGACCGTCGCAAGCGTGCCCGTTATAAGCTACAAGGGCGCGGACGGCAGCATTGTAACCGTTACCGGAAGCGAAAAGACGCTCGGCATGGTTAATTCAAGGATAAGCGTAAGCGTTACGCAGGGCGCCGCAAGCGAAGATGGGCAGCAGTTCACCATTGCCCTTACCAACAACGGCAACCAGCGCATAAGCAAAATAAAAGTGACCGACGAGTTGGGCAACGCCGTAAATTCGGATGCAATAAGCCTTGCCATCGGCGAAAGCCGCACGTTTACCTATACCGTGCCGACCACCGAAACAAGAAACGTTGTTTTCAGCATATCCGGCATAGACGCAACCAACACGAGCTATTCCGACCATACCGAAACATATGTTGTAAGGAAGTATATTGACCCTTCGCTTATAGGCGTATCATTCTCAGCAGAGGTTGCCTCCCCGCTTGATGCCGCAGGCTCCATAAGCCTTAACTTCTTCGTTGAAAATACGGGCAGCATGGATATGCATAACCTTAAGCTGAGCGAGGAGGAATACGGATTGCTGTACATGCTGGATTCCGTTCCGCACGGCACGCAGACCATAAATCAAAAAATGAGCGTCGGTTCGCCGCGTGACCTTGCATTCAAGCTTGAAATAGAGGACCCGTCCGGCAACACATATACCTACAATGCCTACATAAAGGCGGACTATGTTGGCGTTGAAGCCGCACCTACCTCCACCCCCGCCGTCACAACGGAGGAGGATGTACTCAACGAAGTCGGCGGCTCCATATCCTCCGCGCTGCGCACGGTGCTGATAGTTCTTATAATACTTACGGTTATTGCGGGCATAGCTTTGATAATACTTGATCATCAGGAAAGGGAAGAACGAAAGCGCATCGCCCACCGCAGGGCGCAGCGTGAAAAGCTGATGCGCGCTCAGCTTGAAGAAGAAGCAAAGCGCCAAGCCGCGCTTCATTCCCGCATAAGCTCCGGCTCTGATGATGACTTTGGCTCTACGCGCATAAGCTCCGGCCGGCAGGCCGAAAGCCGCGATGTGCCGTCCGGCGATACGCGCATACGCTGACGCAATATATTCCAATCATGCATAAGGAGCGCCGCGCGGCGCTCTTTCTTATTATATATGTTGTTTATATACCACATTAAGATTACGTTCATTCAAAAATATCCGCGACAAAATTTTTGGCGTATAAAAATATTTTAAGCATACGTAATTTTTGCCT
>CABSAH010000156.1 GCA_902475645.1 uncultured Christensenellaceae bacterium
GGCTTTGCTTGGTATCGTCAACCCCTCAGTCGCCTTGCGGCGACAGCTCCCCGTCCGGGGAGCCTTTTGGTTTGTGCAACCACCGCCCAAAAGCTGTCCCCGTTTACGGGGAAAGTGGCTGCGAATGAAATGAGCAGTCGAAAGGGGAATGGTTCGGAGGTGGATTGCGGTTTTTCTGTTCCCCCTCAGTCACGGCTTGCGCCGTGCCAGCTCCCCCGCTTGCGGTGGAGCCTTTTGGTGCGCTTTACAAACTCTTACATTAAGCCTCCCTGTCGAGGGAGGTGGCAATGAGCGTTAGCGAATTGACGGAGGGAGTCTAACCAAGCCGTGCCGAAAGGGGTGCGTCTCGGATATAGCTTTTGCTTCGCAAAAGACGGAGGGAGTACAAACAAGCCGCCCCCTTTTCATCTCACGCAACAGCCCCCTTCCTGCGCTGCGGGAAGGGGGCTTGGGGTGGTTCCTTGTGTGTTGGGAAACGGGGCTTATTCCTTGTTTGCCAGCATTTCCTTTGTTTTCATTAGGCGCGTCAGGTTGCCGCGCTCGTTTTCGTCCAGCTTCATGGTTATTGTGTGGATCGCCTCGTCAAACTGGGGAATCATAACGTATTCAAGCGCGTTCACGCGGCGGCGCGTCTTTTCTATCTCGTCCGCAAGGCGGTTGCATATCTTTTCAACCTCAGCAAGCTCAATCAGCAGCGGCAGCAGCTCGCTGAATTGCTTCACCGCGCCGTCAAGCTCCGCGCCGGTATTGGCCATGCCGTAGGGCAGCTCTATCGCATCCGTGCTTGCAACAAGGTCAAGCTTGGGCGCCTGCACGCCAAGCACCTGCTGCGTGCCTACCGTTATCTGCGCCGGACGCGCAGGGTAGCAGAGCGCTTCCTCAATGTCCTCGTTGCTCATGCCCGCGCGCGCCAGCACAAAGCTTTGCATCGCCTGCCCCAGCTTTTCCTCCACCTGCTCGCGCAGCTCCTTGTTTCGCCTGACGTATATTATGAAGCGGCGCACCATCTCGTCCCGCTTGTCCTTCATCAGCTTATGACCGCGGACGGCGACCTTCTTTTTCTTTTTCAGGTTGGAAAGCTCCATCCTTGTGGGCTTTACCTGCAATGCAGCCATAGTTCGCCTCCTTTGCTATGCCGTGCGGCTTATTCTTCCGCCTTGGGCAGATATTTGTCCAAATATTCGTCCCTTATGCGCTTCAGCTCCGTGCGCGGCAGTATGGATAAAAGCTGCCAGCCTATGTTCAGCGTTTCCTCAATGGCGCGGTTGGTATAATAGCCCTGTGAAACATACTGCTCCTCAAACGCATCGGCAAACTTTGCATAAAGCTTATCCGTATCGCTCAGCGCCGCATCGCCCAATATTACCGCCAGCTCCTTTGCATCCTTACCGCGGGAATACGCGGCAAAGAGCTGATTCATTGTATCGGCATGATCCTCGCGCGTTTTGCCCTTTCCTATGCCCTTATCCTTCAAGCGGCTAAGCGACGGCAGCACGTTTACCGGCGGCGTTATGCCGCGGCGGTGCAGCTCGCGCGAAAGTATTATCTGCCCTTCGGTTATGTATCCGGTAAGGTCGGGTATGGGGTGGGTAATGTCGTCCTCCGGCATGGAGAGTATGGGTATCATGGTTATTGAGCCCTTGTTGTCCTTTATCCTGCCCGCGCGTTCATACATTGTTGCAAGGTCGGTATAAAGATAGCCCGGATAACCCCTGCGGCCGGGAACCTCCTTACGCGCGGCGGAAACCTCGCGCAGAGCCTCGGCATAGTTGGTTATATCCGTTATTATAACAAGCACGTGCATACCCAAATCGTATGCCAAATATTCCGCGGCGGTTATTGCCATGCGCGGCGTGGCGATACGCTCTATGGCGGGGTCGTTTGCAAGGTTAACAAACGTTACCGTGCGGTCTATTGCGCCGGTTGCGCGGAAGTCGCTTATGAAGAAGTCCGCTTCCTCAAACGTTATGCCCACCGCCGCGAACACGACCGCGAAGCTTTCATCCGCGCCCAGCACCTTTGCCTGGCGCGCTATCTGCGCGGCAAGCTGCGCGTGGGGCAGGCCGCTGCCGGAGAATACCGGAAGCTTCTGTCCCCTTACAAGCGTATTCAGCCCGTCTATGGCGCTTATGCCCGTCTGTATAAATTCGGAAGGATAGTCGCGCGCGGCGGGGTTTATGGGCGCGCCGTTTATATCCATGCGCTTTTGGGCTATTAGCGGCTCGCCGTCGTCCTTGGGGCGTCCCATGCCGTCAAAAACCCTGCCCAGCATATCGGGCGCAACGGCAAGCTCTATGCTGTGCCCCAAAAAGCGCGCCTTGGAATCGCTTATCCTCAGGCCCTGCGAGCCTTCAAAAAGCTGAAGCAGCGCCTTATCCTGATTTATTTCAAGCACCCTGCCGCGGCGTATTTCGCCGTTGGCCTGCTCTATTTCAACCAGCTCGTCGTACTTAACGCCCTCCACGCCTTCAACCATCATCAGCGGGCCTACGACTTCCTTTATTGTGCGGTATTCCTTACGCATCCTCGTTACCTCCGTCCGTCAGGCTCCTTATTTGGGAATTAAGCTCGGCCATTATTTCTTCATAGCGCGCCTTTGTTTCGCTTTCGGGAACGTATTTAAGCCTGCCTATGGCCTCGCGCACGGCAAGCGAGCTGAGCTTATTAAAGCTTGCGCCGTTTTCAAGCGCATCCTTGCCCAAATCGTAATAGGCAAGTATCGTTTTAAGCATCATGCACTGCTTTTCGGGCGATGTATAGGTATCCACCTCGTGGAATGCATTCTGGTGCAGATAATCCTCGCGTATGCTGCGCGCGGCCTCAAGCGTAAGCCTATCGGAAAAGCTAAGCGCATCGATGCCAACAAGGCGCACTATTTCCTCCAGCTCGCTTTCCTCCTGAAGAATTGTCATGGTGCGCTTGACCATGTTAGCCCAATCGCCGCTTACGTTGCGGTCAAACCAGCTTTCCAGCCTGTCAAGATAAAGCGAATAGCTTTGCAGCCAGTCTATTGCGGGGAAGTGGCGCGCATAGGCAAGCTTGCTTGAAAGTCCCCAGTATACCTTAACTATTCTCAGCGTCGCCTGCGATACGGGCTCGCTTATGTCTCCGCCCGGGGGTGAAACCGCGCCTATGGCGGTTATTGCGCCGGTGCGCCCTTCCTTGCCCAGCGCCCTTACGCAGCCCGCGCGCTCATAGAATTCCGCAAGGCGGCTTGAAAGATACGCGGGATAGCCCTCCTCGCCGGGCATTTCCTCCAGTCGGCCGCTCATTTCGCGCAGCGCCTCCGCCCAGCGGCTTGTGGAATCCGCCATTATTGCTACCTTGTAGCCCATATCGCGGAAATATTCGGCTATTGTTATGCCGGTATATATGCTTGCTTCGCGCGCCGCAACGGGCATATCCGACGTGTTTGCTATAAGCACCGTGCGCTTCATAAGGCTAAGCCCCGTGCGCGGGTCTTTAAGCTCGGGGAACTCCATAAGCACGTCCGTCATTTCGTTGCCGCGCTCGCCGCAGCCGACGTATACTATGATATCCGCATCGGCCCACTTTGCAAGCTGATGCTGAACAACGGTTTTGCCGCTGCCGAAGGGCCCCGGAACGGCTGCAACGCCGCCCTTTGCAACGGGGAACAGCGTATCTATTACCCTTTGGCCGGTTACCATTGGCTCGGCAGGCGCCAGCTTTTCCCTATAAGGGCGGCCGCGGCGCACGGGCCATTTCTGCAGCATGGGCAATTCCGCTTCGCCGTTTGCCGTGGCTATTCTTACAATCGGCTCAAGCACGTTCGCTTCGCCCGAATATATCCACGTGATTTTGCCGCTTATGCCGTTTGGCACCATTATTTTATGCAGCACCGCTTCCGTTTCCTGCACCGTGCCCAAAACGTCGCCCGCGCTCACCTCGTCCCCAACGCTTGCCACGGGAACGAACTTCCAAAGCTTTTCGTGGTCAATGGCGTTTACGGTTATGCCGCGGTTTATTCTGTCTCCCGCCTTTTCGCGTATGAAATTGAGCGGGCGCTGTATGCCGTCGTATATCGATTCTATAAGCCCCGGCGCAAGCTCAACGC
>CABSAH010000157.1 GCA_902475645.1 uncultured Christensenellaceae bacterium
AAAGGCTCCACCGCTTGCGGGGGAGCTGCTGAGCGTAAGCGAAGCTGAGGGGGAACGGTAAAAATCGCAAAACATCTCAAAACCTCCCTATGCATTATGCATTATGAATTCCCGATTTCATTCCCTCTCCATAAGCTTCAAATACTCCTCTGCGGGCTTTTTCCATGAAAAGTCCTGCGCCATGCCGCGGCTTATCAGGCCGTTCCAAAGGGGCTTGTTGCGGTAATCGGCGGCGGCGGTTTCGGCGGCGCGGAGAAGCTCGTGCGCATTGTAGTTGGCGAAGGTGTAGCCAAGGCCGATGTTGGCGTAGCGGTTGAAGGGTATAACGGTGTCCTTCAGGCCGCCCGTTTCGCGCACTATGGGAACCGTGCCGTAGCGCATGGCTATCATCTGCGTTAGGCCGCATGGCTCGAACAGGCTCGGCACAAGGAACATATCCGCGCCGGCGTATATGCGGCGGGCAAGCGCATCGTTGTATTCAATGCGGGCGGCAAGCCTGCCGGGGTATGCCCGCTGCGCGTATGCAAAAAGACCTTCGTAGCGGCTTTCACCCGTGCCCAATACTACAAGCTGCAAGGGTATGCTCATCATTTCCTTTAATACGCGCTCAACAAGGTCAAGCCCCTTCTGCCCCGTAAGGCGGGAAACTATGGCCGCCACGGGAATATCTGCGTTCACGTCAAGGTCAAGCTCGTTTTGAAGCGCGGCCTTGCATTCGGCCTTGCCGCTCATATTCCCCGGGCAATAATTATGCCGTATGGCTCCGTCCGTAAACGGATCGAACGAAACGGTGTCTATGCCGTTGATTATTCCAACAACGTCGTCGGCGCGCTCCGCAAGCACGCCCTCCAGCGATTCGCCGTAGAATTTGGTCATAATCTCCTTGGCATATGTGGGGGATACGGTGGTGATTTTGTCCGCATACACTATGCCGCCCTTGAGATAGTTCACGTTGCCGTAAAATTCAAGCCTGTGCGAATCGAACGCCGCCGCGCCCAATGAGAGCAGCTCATCGCAAAAGCCGCGGTCAAACACGCCCTGAAAGCGCAGATTGTGTATTGTCAATATGGTTTTTATGCGGGAAAAGCAGGGAATATCGGCATAATGCAGCTTGAGGAGCGGCGCGGCCATGGCCGTTTGCCAATCGTTAAGGTGCAGCACGTCCGGCATGAAGCCTATGTGCGGCAGCATTTCTATTATGGCCTTTGAAAAGAAGCCGAAGCGCTCCGCCTCGTCGCAGTTGAACACGCCGTAGATATAATCCCGATTGAAATAATATTCATTATCTATGAAATAATATGTAATGCCGCGCTGAACAAGGCTTTCCACGCCGCAGTATTGGTTGCGCCAGCCGAGCTTTATGTTAAAATCGCACTCGTGCCGCATATGCATACCGAACTGCGCCTTAATTTTTGCATAAAGCGGCATTACAACCCTTATGTCCGCGCCTGTTTCGCTAAGCTGAACGGGCAGCGCCGCGGCAACGTCCGCCAAGCCCCCCGTTTTGACGAAGGGGGAACACTCGCTTGCGGCAAAAAGTATTTTTTTGCTCATACTATGGCTCCTTTTCTTATTGTTACGGGGAAGCCCTCGTATCCGGCAAGATGCCTGCCCGGGCGCACCTGCACGCCCTTATCGAGTATAACGTAATCCAGCGCGCAGTTTTCGCGTATCTCGCCCGCCTGCATAACTATGCAGTTTTTAAGCCTTGTACCCTGCCCGACCTGTACCCCGCGGAACAGTATGCAGTTTTCTATGCTGCCTTCAACTATGCAGCCGTCCGCAACAAGGCTGTTTTTAACGTTCGCCTGCGCGCCGTAGCGGGCGGGAGCCTCGTCCTTAATCTTTGTATAAATAGGATGCTCCGCGTTGAAAAGGTCTGCGCGCACGTTTTCGTTAAAAAGGGCCATGTTGTGCTTAAAATAGCTTGTAACGGAATCGAGCCGCGCAACGTAGCCCGTGTAGCGGAAGCCGTTGAGATGCAGCCTGTTCACGTTTTTTACAAGCACATCCCTTACAAAGTCCGTCTGCGCGTGGCTTGCCGCATCCTCTATAAGGTATTCGAGCATGGCCTTTTCCATTACGTATGCATCGCAGCAGCGGTAGGGCGATTTGGGTCTATACGGGTCAAGCTCCAAATCTATTATCCTGTTCCCCTCGCCAAGCGTCAGCCTTAAATCGTCGTAGCGCACGGCGTCCTTCCCGTCCGGCTCCTCGCTGTACATTATGGTAACGTCCGCGCCGCTTTCGATGTGGCTTTTAAGTATGTCGTCATATGTTGAATTGTATATGGTGTGGCTTCCGGTCAGTATAACGTAGCGCTGGGCGCTGCGGCGCACATAGCCCATAACGGAGCGTATTGCATCCACCGTGCCGCGGTATATTCCGGTATTGTCCCGCGTAAGGAACGGCGGCAGTATAAAAAGCCCGTCGCGCTTTCTGTGCAGGTCCCATTCCTTGCCGCTGCCGAGATGATCCATAAGCGAATGGTAATTCTTCTGCGCAATTACGCCAACGTTGGTTATTCCCGTGTTGACAAGGTTACTGAGTATAAAGTCTATGCAGCGGTATCTTCCGCCGAACGGCACCGCGGCTATGGAGCGGCTGTAGGTAATGTCCCTTAATTGGTTGTTTGATTCGCCCGTGTAAATGAGCCCGAATGCTTTTTCGTTCATGCCGCGCCTCCTTATTTATTCACTATCATGCCCGCGGGTATAAGCGCGCCTTCGCCTATGTGCGCCCCGCTTGCGGCAAGGGTTATGTCGCCGGTCAGCGTGGTATCGTAGCTGTTATTCCCGTCGGGCTCCATGCCCACAACGGCGTTTGCGGCAACGGTGGCGTTTTCGCCCAATATGGCCTTTTTTATAACCGCGCCCGCGCCTATGCGCGCGCCGGGCATTACAACGCTGTTTTCTATAACGGCGTTTTTGCCCACCTTAACGCCCGTGAAAAGCACGCTGCGCTCCACGCGCCCGTCTATTTCGCAGCCCTCGCTAACAATGCTGCTTTCAACGTGGGCATCCGCGCCTATGTAATGCGCGGGCATGGCGGGACTGCGGCTGTATATGCGCCATTCGCCGTCGTTCAAATCAAGCGCGGAGGGATTGTCTATGAGGTCCATGTTGGCCTCCCAAAGGCTCTTTACCGTGCCAACGTCCTTCCAGTAGCCGTTGAAGCCGTATGCCGCAAGGCGCTTGCCGTCGCTTAAAAGCTTGGGTATTATATCCTTGCCGAAATCGTGGCTGGAGGCTTCGTTCGCTTCATCCTCGCAAAGGTATTTTTCAAGCACGTCAAAGCCGAATATGTATATGCCCATGGACGCCTGATTGCTCACGGGGTTTTTGGGCTTTTCCCAAAATGCGGTTATCATGCCCTCGTCATCCGTCTGCATTATGCCGAAGCGGTGCGCTTCATCCATGGGAACCTGCAAAACGGCAATGGTGGCGTCCGCCTGCTTTTCAATATGGCATCTTAGCATTGCGGCGTAGTTCATTTTGTATATGTGGTCGCCGCTCAATATAAGCACATATTTTGGCGAATACTGCCTGAGGAAGGCAAGGTTTTGATATATTGCGTTTGCCGTGCCCGAATACCATTTGCCGCGGCTGCCGCTTACATACGGCGGAAGAACATATACGCCGCCGCTGTTGCGGTCCAAATCCCATGCCGAGCCGTTGCCGAGATACGCGTTAAGCTCCAGCGGGGAATACTGCGTAAGCACGCCCACGGTATCAATGTCCGAATTTACGCAGTTTGAAAGAGGAAAGTCGATTATTCTGTACTTGCCGCCGAACGGAACGGCGGGTTTTGCCGTGCGGTCGGTAAGCACGCCCAAGCGCGTACCCTGCCCGCCCGCAAGCAGCATTGCGACCATCTTTTTTGTTACCATAGGCATTTGTTCTCCTTTTGCAGTAGTCAGGTTTAATTCTTCGGATTATGCTGTTTGTGTCAATCCATTGGGTAGCAGTTCAAAGATATTTTGCTAATCTTACTGTTCCCCCTCAGACAATCCGCCTGACGGCGTATTGCCAGCTCCCCCGCAAGCGGTGGAGCCTTTTGGC
>CABSAH010000158.1 GCA_902475645.1 uncultured Christensenellaceae bacterium
AAAGGCTCCACCGCTTGCGGGGGAGCTGCTGAGCGTAAGCGAAGCTGAGGGGGAATAGAAAAAATCGCAATCCACCTCCGAACCATTCCCCTTTCGGCCACTCACATTCGTTCGTGTCCACTTTCCCCGTAAACGGGGACAGCTTTTGGCGTGGTGGTTGCTCCAAAAAGGCTCCACCGCTTGCGGGGGAGCTGGCACGGCGCAAGCCGTGACTGAGGGGGAACAACTTGCGGGGACAGCTTTGGGGCAGGTGGTTGCACAAGCCAAAAGGCTCCCCGGACGGGGAGCTGTCGCCGTCAGGCGACTGAGGGGTTGACGATACCAAGCAAAGCCGCGCTGCAACCCCTCCGTCAATTCGCTGCAAGGCGACTGAGGGGTTGAGGAAAACAAGAGCAAAACACCCTATATTCTTCCTTTTACGCCAGCTCCTTGCTCGGTTCGGCATTGAGGCTTAGGGGGGAGGGCGCGCCTTCGAGCAGCGCGTAGTGCGCGGCGCAGGCTATCATGGCGGCGTTGTCCGTGCAGAAGCGCATGTCCGGCCGGCAGAAGCGCAATCCTGCGCGGTGCGCGGCATTTTCAAGCGCGGTGCGGAGGGCAGTGTTCGCGCTCACGCCGCCCGCAAGCGCAAGCGTATCCACGTTATATAGCTTTGCGGCGTGTATTGCCTTTTGGCAGAGCGTATCCACAACGCTGCGCTGGAAGCTTGCCGCAATGTCCGCGCGGTTGAGCGTTTCGCCCTTCTGCTCGGAATTGTGCATCAAATTTACAACGGCCGTCTTTATGCCGGAAAAGCTGAAATCAAGGCTGTCGCTTTCGTTGAAGCCGCCGCGGAAGGAATAGGCATTGGGGTCTCCCTCGCGCGCAAGCCTTTCAAGCTCCGGCCCGCCGGGGTAATTCAGCCCCAACGCGCGGGCAACCTTATCGAACGCTTCGCCTGCGGCGTCGTCCCGCGTGCAGCCGAGCAGCTTAAAGCTGTTGTAGCCCTCAACCAAAATTATGTGGCTGTGCCCGCCGCTTGCAACAAGGCATACTAAGGGCGGCTCCAAATCGGGATAGCTTAAATAATTTGCCGCTATGTGCCCCGCAATGTGGTCCGCGCCTATAAAAGGCTTATCGGCGGCGTATGCAAGCCCCTTGGCATAGCTAAGCCCCACAAGCAGCGCCCCCACAAGCCCGGGGCCGTATGTGGCGGCTACGGCGTCCACATCGTTTATGCCCATGCCCGCCTGCTCCAGCGCGTCCGCAGCAACGCTATGTACCTTTTCAACATGGGAACGGGAGGCAAGCTCCGGCACAACGCCGCCGTATTTGCGGTGTATGGGTATCTGCGTGAACACGCTCATGCTAAGCACGTCCCGCCCGCCGCGCACAACGCTTGCCGCCGTTTCATCGCAGGAGCTTTCTATCGCAAGCATTACGGGCTTATCCTTTAGGCGGTAAGCCTCCGCGCCAAGCAGCGCCTTTTCATAATAATTCATTTCGTTCGGCTCCTTCCTCTGCCCCATATTGCAAGCGCAAGCATAAGCGCAAACGGGATCAGGAATATAAGCGCAAAGCGCACAACAATTTCGTTAAAAAGCTGAAGCGGGCATATGCGTATCATGCGGCATGTGGCGTAATCCATAAGCCAAAGGTCGTTGGTGAAGAACAGATGGTGGAACTCCGTCCAAAAGCTGTTGAAATCAACCGCCACCCATATGCCCAATACCATAAGCACCGCGCCGAATACGGCCGCCGCAATCAAAAAGCCGCGGCAGAGCATGCCTATCCTTTGTCCCTTGGGAAGCGTCAGCATGCATACGGCGATTGTTACGAGCGCAAGCAGGCCCCCATGCGTTCGCACGGCGCGCCATGCCTGATACAGCGCGCGCACGTCAACCATATGGTCTATTTCCTGCCGGTTATACATTTCAACCACCCGTCCGGCCTCGGTAACGCTTAGCTGAATGCTGTCCACGCGACCCTCCATGTAATCTACAAGCCGGAATATGGCCGCCGTCATATCCTCGTTGCTTATCATGGTTTGCTTGTCCGTATTGTATTTTACATAGGTTTTATAGTACCACTCCCGCTGATTCATGCAGAATTGCAGGCTGGTGAAAAGCACGGCCGTTATTATAAGGAGCGACGCTATTGTAAGCAGCGCCGTATATACTGCGTTCCTTTTCATTTGCTTTCGGGTATTGCGCCAAGCGCAACGTCCAGCGCGCGCACGGCGTCTGCAAGCATATCGGGATTATTCCTGCTCAGCACAAGCGCCGCCCTTTCGCGGGGAAGGTCGTTCAATGCGCGCATTGCGCTGAAAAGTATCAAATCATGGTCGCCGCCCAGCTCGCCCTGCCCCATGGGTACGGCCATAGCTTCCGTGGAGCCAAGCTCGTCGTAGCGTATCAGCGCGCGGGGATGCAGCGTTTCATCGCCGCAGGAAAGCGTTATGCGGTAGCGCTCCGCGCTTGCGCTGTATGCTTCAAGCTCCGTATTTACGGCAAAAAGCCTTGCGTCAGCGGCATCGTCGCCGGCCCTTGGCTCAATGCTGCCCATGGGCGCAACGGCATAGAATGCGGAGGTTATTACGCGGGTGCGCGGATCGCGGTCAACCGCGCCGAACGTGCCAAAGCCCCTTAACGGTATTCCCGTAACGCCCGTTTCCTCCCGCAATTCGCGCGCGGCGGCGGCGGAAAGCTCCTCGTCCATTTCAACGAATCCGCCCGGCAGCGCCCAACGGCCTATGAAGGGATGGTTGCGGCGGCGTATAAGCATTACGCAAAGCTCGCCCCGCCCGTTAAGCGAGAATACAACCATGTCCACCGTTACGGAGGGGCGGCGATATTTGTTTTCATCATATGCGGCAAGGAATTCCGCCAAGGTTTGACCCTTTTCGTTGCGCGGCTCGGTATTTGTTTCCATTTATTGCAATGCCTCCCTGTGCGTTTTTTATGATTATATCATAAATTTCGCGGCGTTAAATATACATATTATTAAAAACGCGCCTTTGTGCGCACTAAAGGACAGGGATGCATGGCATATGGCACCTTCGCGTATTTTACCAATAAGGAGCATGAACCGTTCCGACTGCCGCGGCACGCTGAAGCTTAGCGGCACATCGGGCGGCACGCGGATAGAGCTTTCGCTTCGCGGCTGCACGGCGGCGCAGGCGGAGACATACGCGCTGCTTCGCGGCGGGCGCGTATTGCGGGCGGAGCGCAGCGGCACGGGCTTTTTCGTTGCGGCAGGCAGCGTTGCGGGCGCGATAATACTTATAAACGGCACAATAGCGGGCGCGGCCTTTGCGGGCATAAGCGCGGCGGAGCGGGAGCGCGCGTTTACAGCCGTGCGCATGGCTCAATCGCGGCAACGGAGCGCACAAGCCGAACAGCCCCGCCGCTGCGATGCAGCGCCCCAGACGGCGGATAGCGCGGAGCAGGGGGCGGGTGCGGGTTATGCGGAGGAAGATATGTTCGCACCGATGCACGCGGCTCAATCGCGGCGGCAGAGCGCACAAACGGAACAGCCCCGCCGCTATGATGCAGCGCCCCAGACGGCGGATAGCGCGGAGCAGGTATATTTACCCGTGGCGGGTGCGGGTTATGCGGAGGAGGGTGAAGCGGAGCCGCAAAGCGAGGTCGGGCGCGCCCTGCTCAAGCGGGCGAACCGCCTTTTCGTCCCGCCCGACGCCAACGCCGAGCCGTTCGTGCCCCGCCCCTATGTGCGCGACGAGCCGCCCATATCCACCGCCGCCGCACCCATACCGCCCATAGAGCAGCAGCCCTCCTGCCGCCCCCGCCGCTGCGGGAATAACAGGAGGAGGTAGGGGGGGATTCATAATGCTTAATTCGGAATGGGGAATTAGGAATGGGAGGGAACGTGGCTGCTGTTATTTTCGTCAACCCCTCAGTCGCCATGCGGCGACAGCTCCCCGTTCGGGGAGCCTTTTGGTTTGTGCAAGCACCGTCCAAAAGCTGTCCCCGCAAGTTGTTCCCCCTCAGTCACGGCTTACGCCGTGCCAGCTCCCCCGCAAGCGGTGGAGCCTTTTGGTGCGATTTACAAACTCTTACATTA
>CABSAH010000159.1 GCA_902475645.1 uncultured Christensenellaceae bacterium
CACTATCAGCAGCGAATAGATTACATAATATACAAGGTGTCCATACCAATGCTCGCTGCCCGCGCTCATATAGTTGATATAGAACTTGTAGAATCCGCCGTCAGGCCAAATCTGGCCGATCATCGCGGGGACCTGCATAATGGTCATTGCGAAAATCAGGGGCATAACGCCGTTGGCGTTGGCCTTGAGGGGGATAAAGGTGCTCTGGCCGCCGTACATCTTGCGGCCTACCACACGCTTGGCATACTGCACGGGTATGCGGCGTTCGCTGCGGTCTATGAACGTGACGCCGGTCACAATGGCCAGCACGAACACAACCAGTATGGGCAGTATCCACCAGTAATACTGTCCGGTTACGAACACAGCCTTGCATATGCTGAGTACAACGGTGGGAACGCGGGCACAGATGGAGGCGAAGATTATGAAAGAAACGCCGTTTCCGATGCCCTTTTCGGTTATCCTTTCGCCAATCCACATAAGGAACGCGGTACCCGCCGTACAAACCAGACCTATCGTGGCATAGGTGAGGAAAAGATTTTCGGTGCTTGCAAGCACGTTTCCGCCATAGTTACTGTTCTGAAGACCGGCAACAATACCGATGCTCTGCACAAGCGCAAGGCCTATGCCTGTGTAACGGGTTATGGCTTCAATCTTTTCCCTGCCGTCCTCCTCCTTGGAAAGCTTTTCAAGGCTGGGGATGGCAATGGTGAGCAGCTGAATAATTATAGAGCCGGTGATGTATGGCGAAATGCCCATTGCAAAGATGGAAAAGTCACCGAAAGCGCCGCCGGAGAGCAGGTTGAGGAATCCCAACATATCGTACTGCTCCGCGTATTGTGTAATGGCTGCCGCGTTCACACCGGGGACGGGGATGAAGGAACCCAAACGATAGATCACGATAAGCAGCATCGTGTAAAGCATCTTCGTGCGGATATCCTTTACTTTCCATGCGTTGACGAGCGTGCTAAACATCAGACCACCTCTGCGCTTCCGCCAGCGGCCTCGATAGCCTTCTTAGCAGTCTCAGAGAACTTTGCGGCCTTGACATCCAGCTTCTTGGTCAGCTCGCCGCGACCCAGAACCTTAAGTCCGTCCTTCTCAATCTTGCTGATAATGCCCTGCTCCTTGAGAAGCTGCGCGGTAACGGCGGTGCCGTTCTCCAGCCTTTCAAGATCGCTGACGTTAACAACGGTGTATTCCTTAGCAAAAATATTGGTGAAGCCGCGCTTAGGCAAACGGCGTGCAAGGGGCATCTGGCCGCCTTCAAAGCCGTTCTTCTTGCTGCCGCCGCGGGCCTTCTGACCCTTGTGGCCCTTGCCGGAGGTCTTGCCCAAGCCGGAGCCCGTGCCGCGGCCTACGCGCTTTACGGACTGGGTGGAGCCCTCCGCCGGCCTTAACTCTTGTAGTTTCATGCTTCCTACCTCCGAATTAAACTTCTTCGACCTTTACAAGGTGCTTTACCTTGAAGATCATGCCGCGCACGGCCGCATTGTCGGGCTTGATAACGGTGCTGTTGGTCTTGCGCAGACCAAGCGCCTTTACGGTAGCCTGCTGGTCGTCAAGCGCGCCAATGGTGCTCTTTACGAGGGTTATTTTCAGTTCAGCCATCGTTTCCTCCTATCAGCCGAGGATTTCTTCCACGGTCTTGCCGCGCAGACGCGCGATCTCTTCCGCAGTGCGCAGCTGGCTGAGTCCGTCCAGCGTCGCCTTAACGCAGTTAGCGGGGTTGTTGGAGCCGAAGCTCTTGGTGCGGATATCCTTTATGCCGACCATTTCAAGCACCGCACGGACGGGGCCGCCCGCGATAACGCCGGTACCTTCTTCGGCAGGGAGCATCCTTACGTGACCCTTGCCGTACTTGCCTTCCACAGCGTGCGGAATGGTGGTGCCGACAACGGGAACCTGTATCATGTGGCGCTTGGCGTCTGCAACGCCCTTGCGCACGGCTTCGGGAATCTCGGTAGCCTTGCCAAGACCAACGCCGACCCTGCCTTCGCCGTCGCCGACAACCATCAGCGCGGTGAAGCGGAAGTTACGGCCGCCCTTGACGACCTTGGCGACGCGGTTGATATATACAAGCCTTTCCTTGAGTTCCACTTCGGGTGTATCGATACGCTTTTGCATTTAGACCTCCTTAGAATTCCAGCCCGGCCTTGCGAGCGCCGTCTGCAAGCTTCTGAACGCGACCGGTGTAAAGATAGCCGCCGCGATCAAACACTACCTGCTTGACACCCTTTTCAATGGCCTTCTTGGCGACGGCCTCACCCACTATCTCGGCAGCTTCGCTCTTGGTCTTGCCTTCAAGCTGAGCCGCGACGTCCGCATCCAGAGTGGAGGCGGCAGCCAGAGTATGGGAAGCATCGTCATCGATGACCTGGGCGTAAATGTGGTTCAGGCTGCGGTATACGTTGAGCCTGGGGCGCTCGGCAGTACCCAATATGTGCCTGCGGGTACGCTGGTGCCTCTTCTGACGTACAGAGTTTTTATCTATCCTTGATATCATTATCCTTGCTCCTTATCTACGCCTTACTTACCGGTCTTGCCTTCCTTACGGCGTACATATTCGCCGGCATAGCGGATACCCTTGCCCTTATAAGGCTCCGGCTCGCGGACCGCGCGGATATCAGCCGCCATCTGGCCGACCTGCTGCTTGCTCGCGCCCTTTACCACGATGCGGTTGGGTGCGGGAACCTCAAAGGTGATGCCTTCGGGAGCGTTAAACTCGACCGGATGGGAATAGCCCATGTTCAGTACGAGCTTGCTGCCCTGAAGCTGGGCGCGGTAACCAACGCCTTCTATCTCCAGGTTCTTCGCAAAGCCATCGGTCACGCCCACCACCATGTTGTGTATCAGGGAGCGGGTCAGGCCGTGCAGCGCGCGGTGACGCTTTTCATCGCTGGGGCGCTTCACAAGAAGCACGCCATTTTCCTGTTCAATCTCCATATCGGGAGAGATCTTCTCACTAAGAGTGCCCTTGGGGCCCTTCACGGTCACGGTGTTGCCGTCATCGACCGTGATTGTCACTCCGCCAGGAACGCTTATCGGAAGTTTTCCGATTCGTGACATGTTATTACACCTCCGTTTATATTGGTTTTATTACCAGATGTAAGCGAGGACTTCGCCGCCCACGCCCTGCTTGCGGGCTTCCCTGTCGGTCATAATGCCGCGGGAGGTGGATATGATGGCGATGCCCAGACCGTTCAGCACCTTGGGCAGCTGATCCTTGCGCGCATAGATGCGCAGGCCGGGCTTGCTGATGCGCTTGAGTCCGGTTATGACCCTCTGCTTGTTGGGGCCGTACTTAAGGTCGATGTGGATATACTTTGCCACGCCGTCCTCACGGATGTCATAGCTCTTTATATAGCCTTCGTCGAGCAGTATCTCGGCTATGGCCTTCTTAACCGTGGAAGCGGGGACGAGAACGTCCTCATGCTTGGCGGTAAGAGCATTGCGGATACGGGTCAGCATATCGGCGATGGGATCGGTTATCAACATAGTCTTTTTTTCTCCTTTCGATATGCTTACCAGCTGGCCTTACGCACGCCGGGTATCTCGCCCTTATAGGCAAGCTCCCTGAAGCAAACGCGGCAGATGCCGTATTTGCGCAGTACGGAATGCGGACGGCCGCAGATGCGGCAGCGGGTGTAAGCGCGGGTGGAATACTTCGCCGGGCGCTGCTGCTTTATTTTCATGCTTGTCTTTGCCACTGTTTCTTCCTCCTAAAATCACGCCTGCGTGAAGGGCATGCCCATGAACTGGAGCAGCGCCTTCGCTTCTTCGTCGGTCTTGGCCGTGGTAACGAACACTATGTCCATACCCCTTATCTTATCAACATCATCATAGTTGATTTCGGGGAATATGAGCTGTTCCTTCAGGCCCATGGCATAGTTGCCGCGGCCGTCAAAGCTGGTATCGGGTATGCCGCGGAAGTCGCGCACGCGGGGAAGCACTATGTTGAT
>CABSAH010000160.1 GCA_902475645.1 uncultured Christensenellaceae bacterium
TTATCCGGCCCCCGTGATCCCCGTCGAAACCATTTACGGCCCCATGATAAGTGATATGCCCTTTATCGGGCAACTATATTATACTATATTTTTTCGCGTCATTCAACGCTTTTCATGCGGCGGTCCATATCCCGCTTGGCGTCCCGCTCGGCCATGGCGTGCCGCTTATCGTAAAGCTTTTTGCCCTTTGCCACGGCCAATTCAACCTTCACAAGCCCATCGCGTATATAAAGGCGCGTGGGTATAAGGCTGTATCCATCCGTCTGCGAAAGGGAATGGAGCTTGCGGATTTCCCGCTTGTGCAGCAACAGCTTGCGCGTGCGGAAGGGGTCCTTATTGAATATGTTGCCCTGGTCGTATGGGCTTATGTGCATACCCACAAGCAGCATTTCGCCGTTCTTCACCTGCGCATAGCTGTCCTTCAGGTTCACCTTGCCCGCGCGTATGCTCTTCACCTCGGTACCTACCAAGGCGATGCCGCATTCGTATGTATCCTCTATAAAATAATCGTGCCTGGCGCGGCGGTTTTCAGCCACCTGCCTTATGCCTTTGGTTATGGGCATACCTGCGCCCCCTTTGCAATAGGTTTGAAAAAGGGAACGCGCTATTATGGCGCGTCCCCGTTGCATTTGGATATATGCTTATTTTACGAACATCATCGCTATGGTAAGCACGGCGATAACAATACCCAATATAAGCGTAATCTTCTGCAGCTTGGCTTCCCTGCTGACCGCCTTGTTGCGAGTGGTGTTAAAAGAGGCGGTATCGCTGCCAAACGCGCTGCCAAGGCCGCTGCTCTTGGTCTTTTGCAACAGTACCGAAACCACAAGCGCGGCGGAGGCGAGTATCAGCACTATATTAAGGATTATGTGTAGAGTTCCCATTCTGTAAACCTCCTAAGCGTCTTTGCGGAACTTACTTTCTCAGGTTAAGCTCGGCAAGTATGGCGCGGTAACGCTCTATATCGGTTTCCTTGAGGTAGTTGAGCAGACCGCGGCGCTGACCGACCATCTTCAAAAGACCGCGACGGGAGTGGTGGTCCTTCTTATGCTCCTTAAGATGCTCGTTAAGGTGATTGATGCGGTTGGTAAGCAGAGCTATCTGCACCTCGGGTGAGCCCGTGTCGCCCTCGTGAAGCTGGAACTTCGCGATGATTTCCTGTTTGGTTGCCATTGTTTTTATCCTCCTGATAATTATATCGCCCAGCGCCGAGTAAAGCGTCGGAGTCGTCGCCGAACACAGCAGCCGGTTCTGAGTGAAGTATACCATATTTGCCGCAGCATGTAAACGGCATATCAACTATTTTTTAATATATTGCGGGCTTTTTCACCGTCCGCCTTCATCTGCGCGGCCAGCGCCTGCACGTTGGGAAAGCGTATTTCCCCGCGTATGCGCTCAATGAACTCAACCCTAAGCATTTGTCCGTATATGTCCGCATCAAAGCCGAGCATATGCGTTTCTATCGTTGTATGCTCCCCGTTAACGGTGGGGTTGCGGCCTATGTTCGTCACCGCCGGGTAAACCGCGCCGCCAAACGCCGCCCGCGTAGCGTATACGCCCGGCATGGGCACGGCCCTATCCTCCCATCCCGCTATGTTCGCCGTGGGATAATCAAGCGTGCGCCCTATGCCGCGGTTGCGTATTATGGGCCCCGTTATCGAATACGGCGTGCCGAGCATTGCCCCCGCGTCCTTCACGTTCCCTTCTTCAAGGCTTGCGCGTATGCGCGTGCTGGATACCGCCTCTCCCTTGTACATTATCGGCGGCACTATCGCCACGGCAAAGCCGTATTTTTCGCCAAGCTCATTAAGCGTATCAACGCTCCCTTCGCCGCGCCTGCCGAATGTATAATTGAAGCCCGCCACGGCGCAGCCCATGTTGAACCGCTCTATGAGCATTTTTATGAACCGCTCCGGTTCGGTGGACGCATATTCGGCGCTGAATTCATCCGCACACAGCGAGCAGCCCATGCCGCCAAGCGCTGCCATGCGCTCCGTCTGCGTCATCAGCAGCGGCGGCTGCCTATTGAAAAGCGCCAGCGGATGCGCCGTAAACGTGTATATCATAGGCTCCATGCCCATGCCCTCGGCCTTTGCCTTTGCCGCGTTTATTATTGCGCGGTGGCCTATATGCACCCCATCGAATGTGCCGAGCGCTATTGCTGTTTTCATGCGCCGACCTCCGTAAGGTTAATTTTAATATGCACGCTGCCGCCCTCTCCCGTTTGGCCTATGCCCAAGAACTCCCCGTCGGCATACAGCATAACAAGGCGGCTGTCGTCCATTGCGTTTAATTCCCCGGGGAATATCTCCGCGCCGTTGCGTATCAGCCGCGCCTGCTTTTCGCTAAGGCCGCAAAGCCTAAGCTTATCCATATGCCCCTCAAGCGCCTGCTCTATGCTTATAACGGCCTCGTCAAGCCGCCCTTCTTCCTTCATTTGCCTAAGCTCGGCTATTGAATAGGTATTGTCTATTGTGAATTCCCCACTGCGCGTGCGCAGCAGAAAGCTCATATAAGCGCAGGTGCCGAGCCGCTTGCCGATATCCGCGCACAGCGTTCTTATATACGTCCCGCGGGAGCATACTATGCGCAAAAGATACCGGTTTTCGCTGCTTTTGGTGATTATTTCAATATCGTCTATCGTTGCGCGACGCTTTATTTCAACCGCCTCCGCGCCCTCGCGCGCAAGCTGATAAAGGCGCTTTCCGTCTATGCTGACGGCGCTGTACATGGGCGCGGTCTGCTCAATTTGACCTATAAAGCTCCCAAGCACGGCCGTAAGCTCATCCTTTGATATTATGCGGCAGTCCGTTTCAATTATGCGGCCGTAAGCATCCTGCGTATCCGTTGCCGCGCCGAACGTTATTTCCGCAATGTATTCCTTTTGCTTATCCACCAATATGTCAAAAAGCCGTGTAGCGCGGCCTATGCATATCGGCAGCACGCCCGCCGCGCCCGGATCAAGCGTTCCGGTATGGCCCACGCGCTTTATTTTGAATATATGCCTTACGTCCGCCACGGCGTCGCCGGACGTCATTCCCGGCGGCTTTAATATGTTTACGATACCTTCTCTCATGTGTTCCCGTTTGTTTTACAGCGCCTGTATAAGCGCCTCCGTAAGCTCGGCGGTAAGCGATGCCAGCTCCCCGCGCACGGTGCAGCCCGCGGCCAGCCTATGCCCTCCGCCGCCGTAGCGCTCCGCAACGGCGCATACGTTTGCGTATTCCTTCGCCCGCATGCTCACCTTGTATACATTCGGCTCCTTTTCGCGTATCAGCATGGCTATTTCAACGTTTTCAACGTCCCTCAGGTTGTCTATTATGCCCTCGCAGTCCTCATCGCGCGCATTGAAGCGTTCAAAATCCGCCCGCGTAAGCGTGCATACCGCAACCCTGCCGCCATGCATATATTCCGCCTTTATAAGCCCAAGACCCAGCATCCTGCGCTTTGATACGGGTGCGGAGCGATATACCGCGCGGTTTATAAGCGCATTGTCCGCGCCGCGCCGCAAAAGCTCGCCTGCGGCAAAAAGCGTATCCGGCGTGGTGTTGGAATAGGCAAAATTGCCCGTATCCGTAACAAGGCCGCAGAAAAGGCAGGTGGCAATATCCGCGCCGAAATCAACGTCAAGCCGTTCTATCAGCCTTTTCATCACCTCCGCCGCTGCGGCGGCATACGCGTCAACCGCGTTATGCCGTGCAAACATTGTGTTGGTAACGTGGTGGTCTATGCTTGCCGTATGCTCCGCGCGCGCAAATATTTCGCCCGCCGCGCCCATGCGCCCCTCGTCGGCACAGTCCACGGCTATTGCCGCGCCCGTTATGCGCGCTTCGTGCGGCTTTATTATATCCCCCGCCCCTTCAAGGAAGCGGTATATGCGCGGCACGTCCCCATCGCACACGGCCTG
>CABSAH010000161.1 GCA_902475645.1 uncultured Christensenellaceae bacterium
AAGGCTCCCTCACTGAGGGAGCTGGCAAACCGAAGGTTTGACTGAGGGAGTCCGGTTAACTGAGGGGTTGACGATACCAAGCAAAGCCCCCGCCTACGCCAGCCCCTCCGCCGCCTTTTTAAGCAGCTTTCGCTTTGTGACTATATACATGCCTATCAGCACCGCCGTTGTCACCGCCCAGCTTATCGGGTAGGACACGAATATGCTGAATATTGTATGATATTTTTGAAATACCGTGGATATCCATATTATTCTTAGTATGCATGCGCCGAACAGACACACTATCATGGGCGAGAAGGATTTGCCCATGCCCCTTAGCGAGCCTGTGAACACCTCCATATTCCCGCATATGAAATACAGCGCAACAACCGTTATAAGCCTTTCGCAGCCGTATGCTATTACCTGCGGGTCGCTGTTGTAAAGCCCAAGCAGCTCACGGCGGAACACAACGGCTATAACGCCCGTTACAAGCCACGCTATCGTTACCAGTATATTGCAGTAAAGGCATATGGAGCCTATGCGCTCGTACTTCTTCGCGCCCACGTTTTGGCTCGTAAACGTTACCGTCGCCTGCGAAAAGCTGTTTATTGCAATGTATACGAATCCCTCCAGATTGCTTGCCGCGGAGCAGCCCGCCATGACCTGGGAGCCGAATGAGTTGACGGAGGATTGTATCAGCACGTTTGAAACGGAGAACAGCGCGCTCTGTATGCCGGCAGGCAGGCCGATTTTTACCATTTCGGCAAGCTTGCTGCCGTGCAGCTTCATTTTGGCGGGGTAAAAATGCACACTGCCCGGCGTATGCATAAGGCAGTTTACCACAAGCACGGCGGAAAGCACCTCGCTTGCCACGGTTGCATATGCAACGCCCGCAACGCCCATATTGAAATAAATCACCGTAACAAGGTTGAGTACAACGTTGAGCGCGCCCGATATTATAAGATAATAAAGCGGCCGCCGCGTATCCCCCACCGCGCGCAGTATGCCCGCGCCGTAGTTATATACCATCAGCGCGGGAAGTCCCGTGAAGTATATCCTTAAATACTGCGCCGCAAGGTCTATAACGTCGTCGGGACTGCCCATCCATTCAAGGAATGTGCGCGCCATAAGGAAGCCGAATATGCCGAGCGCAACGCCGGATAAAAGGCCGAACAGCATGGCCGTATGCACCGTATCCGAAACCGCGTCAAGGTCACGCGCGCCGAAGTACCGCGCAACCGTAACATTTACGCCAAGGCTTATGCCTATGAACAGCGCAACTACCAAATTGACGAGCGAGCCCGTGGAGCCCACCGCCGCCAGCGCCCCGCTGCCCGCAAAGTTCCCCGCAACAACCATGTCCGCCGCATTATAAAGGCATTGCAGCACGCCCATGGCTATTACGGGCAGCGAATAGGTAAGCAGCATTTTGAACAGCGGCCCCGTGGTCATATCCATTTCATAGTTTTTACCAGCTCGTTTCATACTCCTCCCAAGCGGGAATCCCCGTAAAACAGTATTATTAGGATGGTATTATACCAAAGCGCGGTGAAAAATGGAATACGGGGCCATGCTGCAATCCGCTCCTTTTTTCCGCGCTGCGGCTGCGGGTAGCGTATGCGGCATTAAGCGGGCATTTTCCCCGTTGCCTGAAGCGGGGCAATGAGCTATTATAGATTATGCATCGGATGCAAATTATCACGAAAGTATGCTTGGTTTCCGATAAATGCAAAGCCAAACACCCGACAGGAGGCAAAAAATGCTGACAACAGGCATAAAAAACAAAACGGAGCTGTATGTAACCGACAAAAACACCGCCAAGGCCGTGGGCAGCGGCACGCTTGAGGTTTACGCCACGCCGCAGATGGTAAACCTTATGGAAACATGCGCGTGCTTCAGCGTGGAGCCGTATATGGAGCCGGGCAAGACCACCGTGGGCACAGGCCTAAGCATATCACATGTCAGCGCAACGCCCATCGGCCTAAGGGTATGGTGCGAAAGCGAGCTTATCGCCATAGACGGCCGCAAGCTCACGTTCCGCGTTTCGGCCTACGATGAACGCGGGCTGATAGGCGAAGGCACCCACGAACGCTTCATTGTGGATACGCAGAAATTCACGGCAAAGGTTCAGGCGAAAAAATAAAAAGCCTTTAAGCTCAACCCGCGCCGTATTCGGTCGCCTGTAAATAAAGGCACAATCAGGCCGCAAGCAAAATATCCTCCCCATGCGCGGGGAGGATATTCGTATGCCTAAATATGCAGTCTTTATTGCTTATTGCCTTTTTCAACCGCGTTGATCGTGCAGGCAAAGCCCGCAATCACCGCAAAGAGCGTTGCTCCGCCCAACAGTTCGTTCATGCCGGAGCCGAGAAATGCGCCGATAATCGCGGCTGCAATTATAATCACAGTTGAAATAACCGTTCTCATATCAAATACATCTGCAAATTCCGATTCGCTGCCTGCATCACATTACAAAGTGCAGGAAGCGCATGGCGTCGAACCAATCGCTGCATTCGAATTCAATGGTGCGTGCGCCGGTTTGCTTTGCGCCGGGGTAGAAGCTGCCGTCATAGGCCTTGAAATGCTCCTTAAAGTTGACCTCAACGGTATATTTGTCGCTTGTGGGGAACATGCAGTCCTCCTTCTTCTTGGTGGCTATTGCGGCGGAAACGGTTTCGCGGATGCGGCGGACGGCAACATCGGGATGCAGCGTAAGCGCGCCCGCGCCCGTGCCCTCGTTTAAGGGAACGGTGGCAATGTTCGGGTTCATTTCGTTCATCCATTCGCAAAGGCCGCGGTCACCGCATACGCAGTATACGGGCACGCCGAGGGAGCTTGCCACGAGCGAATTGAGCATAAGCTCAGGCGCAAGTATGCCGTTCACCTTAACGTAGTTGTTCTGCGTATTCATGGTGTGGGAAAGCGGATTGCCGGTCATCTGCGCGGCGCTGTGGTATCCGGTGAAAACAACGCCGTCAAACGTTTCGTCAATGCCGAACATCATGGAATACGGATGGCAGCCCCAGCCGCGGAATACGCGCGCGTATTCGGGAAGCTTTGCGGGGTTGATGTTGCGTGCGCTGTCGTGCGCATCCTTTACCACTATTTCTTCTGCGCCCGCGTCATGCGCGCCCTCGCAGGCGGCGGCAACCTCGCGCGTCATCTGGTTGGCAAAGTAATCGTAATCATGGGGGACGGAGCGGCTGGTCTCGTTCCAGTTCACTATGCCCGCGGTACCTTCTATGTCCGCGCTGATAAACAGTTTCTTCATAGATGCTTCTCCTTAGTGTTTTATTTATAAAAGTGTACGGTTTTGCACCGCGGCGGGCTTAAAAACCGTATTTATCAAGGAATTCGTTAACCACGGCATAATACTTTTCGCGGTTAACGCTTATGCTGCGCACATGCCCCGCGCCCGGGCATATATACAGCGCCTTTTTGCCGCGCTTTGCATCATATAGCCTGAGCGTATTATCATAGGGTATAAGCTTATCCTTCGTGCCGTGTATGAACAATACGGGCAGATTCGGCGCACCGTAAGCGCGCTTGAGCTCATCAAGCGGGGAAACATCCGCATACCCAAAGCCCGCGCGCGCACGCAGTATCCATTCCGCAGGCCCTTCAAACGGCCATGAGGGCAAATGCTTCATTGTGCCGAGATTGTACATAAGCTGGTCGTGCAGGTTGGAAAACGGGCAGTCCGCAACAACAAAGTCCGGCGGATTTTCGCCAAGGCCGCATAAAAGCACCGTTGCGCCGCCCATGGAATCCCCATGCACGCCGACTATGCAGGGCTTTTCCGGGTATCCATTATCGCGGCGGGCAAGCGCCACAAGCGCTGCAAGGTCGTGCCGTTCAAGGTAGCCCATTGTGCAGTATTTGCCTTCGGACGTGCCGCTGTTGCGCTGATGATAAAGCAGAACGTC